>CAYJJY010000115.1:0-1034 GCA_964370615.1 uncultured Muribaculaceae bacterium | reverse complement strand
AAATCCTTTAGTAGGAGTATTTATTATCTTTGGAGCATTATTATTTGCGAAACAATTACCTCAAATCATAACTGATTTAACTGGTATTAAATTGGATGGTAAGTTTACTTTGAATCCTATGAAAAAATTATCTGAAGTACCACTTGCAGGTAAACCTCTAGCAAATAAAATTGGTTCAGCTGCTGATACTAGCAAAAGATTTGCTGGTGCAGTAGGAGGTATGGCAGCTGATAAGGTATGGAAATCAAAACCTATGACTCTTCCTAGAGGTGCTGCTAGTGGAATTTCTAGTTGGAGTAATAGCAGAAAATCTGATTTTAATAAATCTGAATTAGGTCGTAGAATGGCTGGTGGAGATGCTTATGATAAACAAACAAAATTATATGATGATATTATGAACTCAAAAAGAAATATTGATAAAGAATTGGAAACAGAAATTTTAAAAAATAAGCATGCTAGTTTTAACGAAGTAAATCAAGCTAAAAACTTAATAGATGTTTTAAAAGCATCACAACCAATTGTTGACATTGATACAGATACAAGACGTAATAATCTATCTGCTGATTATTATCGAAATGGAGATAATTTTAATGCTGAAAAATATCTAAATATGAGTAATGAGGATTTTGCTTCTGAGGAGAAGGCTAAAAAAATTACTGAAGCTACAACAGATTATTACACTAAATTAGGTAAAGTTAAAGATCAACTATATGATGATATTTCTAGTGGAATTAGTGATGTTGAAATACCAAATGTAAATATAGAAGCTGATAAAATCAAAACAAAACTAAAAGATGGTCGTGGTTTAGAAGGAATTTCAGCCGATGCTGATATTTCAACATCTGAGGGATTAAAAACTGTATTTAGTAGTGTTCAAACTGCAAATTCTAATGTTTTACAATCGGTTGGATATAAAGAAAGTAAAGAGAAACAGGCAAAAAAACAACAAAAAGCTCAAAATAAAAAACCTAGTTAAAATAGAATAAAAAGGATGGGGTAAAATGAATAATTATTTAATTCCAGCAAACTCTAAA
>CAYJJY010000114.1:0-1053 GCA_964370615.1 uncultured Muribaculaceae bacterium | reverse complement strand
TTAATGCTAAAGCTTTCAAAGTAACTAAAACATCTACATCTTCAACAAGACCTACCGGCATACCTGCCGCATCAGTTATCTGAAAAGCGTTAATACATAGAACTTCAGGTCCTTCCTTGTATATCATATAGTGTGCTAAAGCTTCAGTGTAATTATGCAATGCTATATGTTTAGCTCTACGTTTACCTATTTTATTAAATAGTTCTAGTTCTAAACTTCTAGCTGTTTTTGTTAAAGCTGCTTTATCAGTCAATAAAGCTTTTATTTCATTCAAATTAAATTTACGTAATAATACTTCTAAATCAGCAGATAGTCCTACATCAGTAAGAGCAACATCTTCATCATAAGTAAGGTCTCTACCAAAAGCAGCTTTAAGACTATTGAAAGTAGCACCTGTTACACTCATAGCGTCACTTTGAGCCATAGAGGTTAAAGAAGCATAACTATCAAGTTCTTGTCCTTCCTTACTTCTTGTAAGGATATCTCTCATAAAGGTACGAACAAATCCTTCACCTTTGAAAACACCTAGAGGACTATTACTTAAAAATGTTACTACACCTTTTCTAGTGTTAGGGCTGACTAAGGATAAGCCTATCATCTTCATAGTAAATCTAGCTATTTTAAGTAACTTTTGGTTTTTAGTATCAGTATCTTTAAAACCAATTCTAATAGCAGGTAGTTTAAGCTTATCACCAAACGATAGTAAGAACTTAATACGTTTACTCAAAGCACCATTAGCTTGCTCCATCCAGTCTTTAAACTTGGCAAAGAAAGCTCTCTCGCCTGCAGACTCAGCATTCTTAGTTTTAATGTACTTAGCATTAATATTACCCATTCGAGTTACTACATGGTCTACCACAGCTAACACATTCATGTTGACTGTTTTACCTGTCATATCGCCAGTAATAACATCAGACATACCGGGAAACACTGTACTAAACGGAGTACCTTTGAATACACTGAAGAGTTTATCAATAACATCAACTATCTTCTCTAAGAGAGTCATAGAAGATTTATCTTCTTTTGTGTACAAATCTACTTTCTTCAAAGCAG
>CAYJJY010000113.1:0-1130 GCA_964370615.1 uncultured Muribaculaceae bacterium | reverse complement strand
GTTACAATACGTACATTATTCATTTCTTTATCTTCCTTTTGTTTAATTTGTTTAAGAACTGTATCCATTTGTTCTTGGGATGGGTTAAAGTAGGTTAAAGCTTCCGAGAATGAGGATGGAGCTTGCCATGATGAAGCTTTCCATTCAAGGTTGTTATCAGGGTATATAATACCGTCTTGTCTTCTTGTTAAACGGAAAGGTGCTTCGCTTTGAGCAGCGAGGTAATTCATATACTCTTCTGTTGCAGTAGTAGGTTTATCTTCTATAAACTCAACCTTCCAATTACCACATCTGGATTTACCATTTATAATTGCCCAGTTTCTAGTACCATCATAGCTTCGAATAACTACGTCATCTGGGCATACTCGACAAGTATTTATAGTACCTTCGTACTCTACATTTCCGTTACTATTCACCCATTTAGCTTTAGTACCTATATACTTTCTGTAGTCAATCACACCTATATTTACAAGTTTATCTTTTTTAACAACTACCGTACCATCTAAGGGCATAACAGCCCAACTAGGGTTACGTTTTGTAGTGTATCCAGATATCCTTAAATCAATTCTACTGGTATGAATAGAACATACACCCCTACCATTTGAGTGTACTTCACATAAAGCACCAGCATCTTTGTCTTGACTAAAGAACTGTACTTTATCATCGTCTTTCAGTTTAGGTAAATCAAACTGCTCTAAGAACTCTTCGATAGTGTAGATTTTAGCATCTCTATGTGTGTATTCCAACGGATGTGTAGAATCGTGTTCTGTATTGAACCACCAAAAATCTCCATTATACTGTACTTTGTAACCAGTACTAACATTTAGTACTTTACCTAAGTAACACTTGTTGTCTTCTACAACTACACAGTAGTCGTTTTCTTTAAACTTCATTATTCCTCCATATTAGATTAACAGAGAGTTATTACTATTGTATAAAGCATATATTATAAGACAATAGGAGTAAGATTGTAATAACTCTCCGTTAAATTTATTTTACTGGAAGTAAAGCCATACATTGAGGCACAGGAATACAATATTTGAAACTAAAGTTTTGACTAGTTTCAGTTTTGTTATGCACCTTATAAGGTCTTTTGTTAGCCCATTTACTTCCAGAAGTATCATCATACT
>CAYJJY010000112.1:0-1150 GCA_964370615.1 uncultured Muribaculaceae bacterium | reverse complement strand
TAAACTGGTTTAAATTGTTCCAATGTGAAGCTGTCTCAATAGAGGCAGCTTTTTTGTGTTTAAATATCTTAACTCATTAATTCTCTTTCGAGACATAAGCATTTTGAAACATGTTCAACCTATAATATCAATAGTTTGTATATGTTTGTTTTGCGCATATTCTTTAGGAGTAGAACCTGTATAGCGTTTGAATACCGTAGAAAAATTAAAGGGATTATCAAAACCAACAGCAAATGCTACTTCTTTAACAAATAGAGGTTTTGTCTTAAGTAAGCTACAGGCCTCTCGAATACGAAATTCTGTTAGATACTGATAAGGCGAAAGGTTAATATGCTCTCGAAATAAGCGGTATAAATGGCTTCTGGAGAGTCCAACAAATTTAGCAATTTCTTCGACAGTAATAGGTTCCGCGTAGTGCATTGCCACAAAATCACTAGCTTGCTGCACATGATCAGAACCGTTTGTATTTCGCAGGTAATCTTTGTGTGTTAGTTCCATCAAAAAGGATAAGAATTGATACAAGGCAGCTGTCATTGCAATGGCATGATAGCCTGCTTCTCCTCGTTTCGCATAGATGTTCATTAACAGTTCATGTACGCGCTCACCTTGTTCTACAGTTATTATGGGCATTTGAGGAGTAAAAGAAATAGCATCCATCAGTAGACGTGCATCGCTTCCATTAAAGCCAACCCAACAATATTCCCATGGATCGTTTTGGTCAGCTTTATAATTAATTGTCATATGTGGGTAAATTAAGAAACACTGTCCCTGGTGTACGTGAAATGCTTTATTATTAAGCCAGTATGTACCACATCCTTTTATTACATAGTGAATAAGGTAAAAATCTCGAATTTCTTCGCCTCTTTCATATCCAGATGCACATTGTTGTTGCCCTGTGCGAAATACATGTAAAGACGCCATAGTGCGAAAAAGATTCTTAAATGAGTTTTTATATTCTGGATAGTACAAGTAAAGTAACTCCTTTTGCCTAAGTTAATTCATAGGAATTTTAGCATTGTTTTTCAAAAAAAACAAGTTTTACTTTTTTTAAGTTTTTTCTGTATGCATTTTAACTTAAATTCGTCAATTAAATACAACATTTCTATATATATTTGCAACTTTAGATGATGGTCTTATTGAGGAAGGTAAG
>CAYJJY010000111.1:0-1168 GCA_964370615.1 uncultured Muribaculaceae bacterium | reverse complement strand
ACTGTTTTCTATCTTTGTAAAATAAATCTATTTGCTTTAATACTATTTTGTTCGCATCGCCATTAATATTATTATTAGCATATTCTATATATTTCTCTTTCATTATATTGTTCCTTTCTTATATTTTCATAAATTCCTGAGTGAATTATATATTTTTTTTATTAAATATGTAAAAACTTTTTTTGAAAAAACCTTATAAACAAAAGGTTTGTGCGAGGTTTTATTTAAATCTGTATACCCCAGTTTATATTAGTCGATGCACAACTTTTGTTTTCTTCTATATTTTGTTCTCTTCTTTGTTTTCTTTTTTGATACATATTCATAATTATTTAGCTCCTTTTTTATATTTATATTTTATATAAATATCCTACTTCATTATATTCCTTATTACAAAATAAAAATTTTTTACTTTCTTTAATCAAATTTCCACCTAAACGCTCATAAAATTTTCTAGCATTATAATTTTTTTCTAAACACCATATAATTAAATTGCTAGTTCCTCTTTTATTTATCTTATTTATAACCCCTTCAAATAGTGTTTTACCCACACCATTTTTTCTGTATTTCAAATCAACATATAGTGCAACAATTTCATTTTCATATGAATTATCAGACATATTTTCATTATACCAAGCAAATCCTACTACTTCGCCATTCAATGTTGCCACTAGAATTTTTTTTTCAGAAAATGTGGTTTGGAATTTTTCTATACGTTCTTGTTTATCAATACTAAACAAATCATCATTATCAATTATTGAAGCATATGTATTTTGCCATGATTCAATATTAATTTCTACTATTCTTGCTATATCATCTAAAATTGCTTCACGAATTACTATATTCATTTTATAATTCCTTTCTATTATCTATATTTTTTTAAGTTTTCTCATTATTTTCCTAAATATGTAAAAACTTTTTTTCACAAACTCTTATAAACAAAGGGTTTGCGAGCGGTTTTATTTAAATCCGTATACCCCAGTGTATACGGACATTAGAAAAACTTTTATTATCTTCTAAATTTTGCTTTTTTTTTCTTTTCTTAATTTTCTTTTTTGATACATATCAATAATATGTTCACTCTTTTTTTATCTATTTTTAATCTTTGTTTTTTTTAAAATCTCGTTTAGATTATATCATATTTTGTCTTATTTAGATAGTCGAGAGCCAA
>CAYJJY010000110.1:0-1176 GCA_964370615.1 uncultured Muribaculaceae bacterium | reverse complement strand
AATCAATAACTTCTTCATCAGTCATACCACTTGTTTCCGGAAGTTCTTTTACTTCTTCAAAAGTCATTCCATAAAAAGTCATATTTTGATAATTAATACCTTTTTGAAAATAAATATTTGTAATTTCATAATAATATTGTAAGATATCATTAAATTCTGGACCACTTATCATTTTATTTTTAATGACTTCAACTGTACAATCAGAACTATAACTAAACACATATTGATTAATACTACTTTCCCAACTATAAACAATACATCCCTCTAATTCACCACCAGTAATGGGATTTTCCGGATGCGTTTGTATTAAACCATCACTAATTAACTCCTCAAATTGTAAAGTTTTTTGAACACCATTTTCAGCACCTAAATCATTAGTCACTGAATATTTTAAAGCTTGATCTACTAATAAATCTATTTGTGAATCATAAGCTGATTGCTTAGAATTATTAATTATACTATTAGTAACTGGTACTATAATAGCAATAATAACTCCTAAAATAATAATAACAGCCAGTAACTCTACTAAAGTAAATCCTTTTTTAAACATAATACATCATCTCCTATTATTCATTTTAACACAAAAAAACAAAGTTTCAAACCTTGTTTAATAATATTATTTAATTTTCTTAAAATGATTATATAAATCATTTACCAATTCTTGTTTAACTTCTAAAACATCTTTCATCGGATTATTAATATTTAACTCTTCATATTTTTCAGTACCTAACTTGTGGTAAGGAATAAATTCAACCTTCGAAACATTTTTAATTTTTCTAATATATAAACTAAATTCATTAATATAATCATAATTATCAGTTAAATCAGGAACAATAACCTGTCTTAGCCAAACATCCTTACCTGATTTATTTAATAATTCAATAAATGATTCAACTTCATCAATCTCTAAACCCGTCAAATATTTATAACCTTCTTTAGTAACATGTTTTATATCTAATATAACTAAATCAACTAAAGATAAAATTTCTTCAATATCAGAAATACCTACACCAGCAGTATCTAAAGCAATATGAATATTTTCTTTTTTAAGTAACTTACAACATTCAATTAAAAATTTAGGTTGTAAAAGTGGCTCACCTCCAGAGAAAGTCACACCACCATCCTCACCAAAATAAGGTTTGTATCTTTTAATTTTAGAAACTAATTTAGAAGCTT
>CAYJJY010000109.1:0-1190 GCA_964370615.1 uncultured Muribaculaceae bacterium | reverse complement strand
ATAGTAAAAGAAATAGCAAATAAAGAAATATTTAAATTTTTTAAAAAATAAGTCATATTGACTTTTTTTTAATGATATGTTAAATTTAATAATAGGTGATATGATGATAAAAATATTAAAAAAAGGTTTTACATTAGTTGAATTACTAGCAGTTATTGTTATTTTAGGGGTTATTATTGCAATTATAATTCCTGTTACTAATGGTATTATTAATAATTCTAGACAAGCAGCTTACGATTCTCAAATTGAGTTATTATTAGATCAAGCGCTAAAATACTCTGTTCAAAATAATTTGGGAGTTGAAAACGGAGTTCTGAAAGATATTCAATTTAATGACTTAATTTCAGCTGGATTAATTCAGGAAATTCCTAAAGATCCAATTACTGGTTCAAATTTAGAAGGTTGTATAGTTTACAGTTGGGAAAATAGTGTTAATCAATATAAATTTCAATACTCAAAAGATTGTATAACTGTTATTGAAGTCAATTCTTTGGTTAGTGGAGTTGAATTTCAGTCAATTATAGCTAGTCATAAAGCAACTATTACTGAAGTTGTATTTAATAATAATATTAGTGATTCTTATAATACAGCAACTTTAAAATTTGATTTTTCAGTAGAAAAAGATAAGAGTGTTGTTGGTTATATTGTTGAAGATACTGGTACAAAAACACTTTATATCGAAGCTGACGGAATGATAACTGCTCATGAGCAAATGGGTGGTAATTCTGGTTCATTCTTCAGTGATTTTGATCAATTAATTACTATTGATTTTAATGGTAATTTAGACACTGTTAATGTTACTGATATGTCATATTTGTTTTATAACCTTAAAGTTAGTAATTTAGATTTAAGTAGTTTTGATACATCAAATGTAGTTAATATGAAAAGTATGTTTTTTAATTGGAGCAATCATTTAATAACTTTAAATGTAACTGGATTCAACACTAGTAAAGTTTTAAATATGAGTACAATGTTTGCTAATACAGGTGGTTTAGAAAACTTAGATTTAAGCAGTTTTAAGTTTAATACTGATATTAACATTAGTTGCTTTGCTGTTTCTAATTTTGATGAAGATAAAGTACTTAACAATTATGTTCCTACTAATCTTCATTCTGAAGCTCGTAGTGACTGTGATTTTTAATTTAAACTGGTACTTAAAATAACCTTTACATTTAGAGGTTTTTTTTGTA
>CAYJJY010000108.1:0-1207 GCA_964370615.1 uncultured Muribaculaceae bacterium | reverse complement strand
GAAAGGTTTGCAATAGCAACTATTGAAAGATTAATTCCTCCCGGAATAATTGCAAGGCACATAGCTATGGATAGAATCCCGAGTTCGGACAGCTGAAAGGCGATTGATTGTAAGTTATTTGCACGTAAAAAAACAGCAGGGTTAAATAATGCAAAAAATAAAAACATAGCCCCTAAAAAAACAGTGAGAACAAAAATAGTATCTTCAAAACAATGTGATATAAAATTTGATTTTTCGTTTAACATACCAACTCCTTAAAAAATCTTATTTTTTTGCTGAATTTTTTCATACGCAATCGGAAAAACAACGCCTACAAATAGGACTAGACCGACGACAAAAACTTGCCAAATGGAGGCAACTCCAATAAGAATTAAAGAATTTTTTAAGAGGTTAATAAAAAGAATTCCCAAAACTGTGGCAATAATGCTTCCTTTTCCGCCTGTTATTGAAGCACCACCGAGCACAACCATGGCAATAACATCAAGTTCTTCGCCTATGAACATATTCGGGGTAACTATTCTATGCAAAGAAGTAAATGTAACACCTGCAATTGCCGATAACACACCGGAAATTGCAAAAATGATAATTTCGACTTTTTTTCTGGAAGCACCGGATCTTTCAAAAATATCCGGATTTCCGCCAAGAGCATAAATATTTCGACCTATTAGGGTGTATTTTAAGAATGCGAACATGACAATAGAAAGAAAAATCCAAATAAAAATAGCGGGATGAAAACTGGACGTTTTTCCTCCGTAATCAACAGTCCATAGCCCAACTCGAGAAAATTCAATTAATGCCCTTGGCAGATTGAATATAACTTTTGAGCCAACAAAAAAAAGCAAAAAGCCCGTAAGTATTGCTTGTGTTCCCAGTGTGACAATAATAATCGGTACTTTTAGCACAGAAACAAGATATCCGTTGAGCAAGCCAAGAGCAAGCCCTATTATCATTGCAATAAGGTATATTACAAAGAGAGGGGCATCGCTCATATTTGAGTTTAATAAAAACATTGTGGTAAGATAGGTAGAAACGGCAGCCACAGCAGAAAAGGACATGTCAATTCCGCCGGATATAATAATCGGTAAAAATCCCAAAGCTAAAATACCATATACTGCAGAGCTTTTTAATATGTCATACAGAGTTGACAATGAGAAAAAAGCAGAGGGATTTTTGATTGCTACAAATGCAGAATAGAGTAAAAATAAAA
>CAYJJY010000107.1:0-1290 GCA_964370615.1 uncultured Muribaculaceae bacterium | reverse complement strand
CCTACTCCAGCAGTAGAAGAAACACCGGCAATGCCAACATTTGATTTTAACACTACTACTGAACAAGAAGTGGTTCCAACACCAGTTGTTGAAAATAAATTACCAGATTTTGATATACCTACTACACCTATTCTTGAATCAAAAAATGAAACAGTAAGCAGTGTAAATCCATATACAATTCCAAATGATTTTTCATTTGAACCAGAAATAGTTCCAACTGCTGAACAAGTAAACCAACCAACAGTTAAGGATATTAAAGAAGCAATAAACTTAATTAGAAATTGTTCAAAAGAAATTGAAAAATTAGGATTTATAGTAGATTTAGAAGAAATTGACTTTGAAAATAATTATCAAGTTATATTTAGAGTTGACAAAGATTAACAAGTGAAAACTTGTTTTTTTTATTTATGAAAAATATTACCTTCATATTTTAAAAGAAATATGATAAAATTACATTAGGTGATAATATGAAACTTAAAAATTTAAATATTTTTAAAACATTTAAACAAATTGTATTGAAAGAAGCAGAAAAAGAATGTCGTAAAAAAACATATATGATAGGAAGTGGTCAACATACTATATTTATAAAAAAGGATACTTTGAAAAACCATAATATAACTGCTATTGATGAGAAGTTATCTGAACTAAGTAAACAACCAAAAATAAAAACTAGAAATAAAATAATAAAAAAAAATTAGTTTAAAAAAAATAAAAACATTTTATAACTAGGAGGAAAAATGATCGAGTCAAGATGCGGAATTGTATGTAGTGAATGTGAATATAAAAAACAAAAAAATTGTAATAGTTGCATAAATATAATTAAACCTTTTTGGGGATATAGTTGTCCTATAAAGGAATGCGCAGAAAATAAAAATATTGAAAATTGTGGAAAATGCAATGATTTTCCTTGTGATTTACTAAAAAAATTTTCATTTGATAAAAAATAAGGAGATGATGGAAAACGTATACTTCAATGTAAAAAATGGTGTGAAAATAGTTAATATTAAAAATATAAAATAATTTATTTTGGAGGTGAAAAATGAAAAAATTAAAAGAAATGTTTCCGTATCTAATTATTAATGTTCTAGCATTTTACTTGTTACCTATATTTATTAAAGATACTGGTACAGCAATGGGTGTTATGTTAATTGTATTACCTTTAATATGTTTAATAACTGCATTAATTTATGGAATCAAACATTCATTTAATATATTTTATGTAATATTTGTTGCAATTTTATTTGCACCAACTATATTTATTTATTATAATTCAACAGCATCATTTTACAT
>CAYJJY010000106.1:0-1315 GCA_964370615.1 uncultured Muribaculaceae bacterium | reverse complement strand
AGCTACAGCCCCTACATACTGAGAACTAAGTGCAAACATTAAATTAATGTAGCCACCACAGTAAGAACTAAGGTGTTTAGGTGCCTCACTATCACCACCAAACCCTTTAAGACCATTAGTTACAAAAGGATATAGTGTAACAGCTACACAGTATGGAGTTAATAGTTGTGTTTCATCGTTTACATAAATAGAGTGCTCTTCTAATTGAGCTAAAAAGTCATTTGCTGTATCTTCGTTATACATCTTTACAAGCCTATCACAAATATAAGCTCTGTTAAGTTGTATATTAATATCTTTATTCACTTCAGCATTAAGAGTTGCAATGTTCTTATTAGATACATTACTATTTGCATCAAATTTACTACCATCTGCTGCATTAGCTGCTTTAATGTAATTAGAAATAAAATTAAACTTATCTTTAACTTGTTTTTTAGTTAATTCTGCAAACATTTATACTCCTGTATGTCCAAAACCACCAGTACCTCTGCTTGTTGGAGTTAGTTCTTTTACAACAACATATGCAGTTTTAGGGGCTTCAATAACATCTAGTTGACCAATACGGTCACCTACATTAATACGGTACGGAAGATTAGTAGAGTTGTATACACTGACACCTACTTCTCCTCTGTAATCACTGTCGATAGTACCAGTATCTACCTTAATACCTTTTTTAGATAAACCACTACGTCCTAACAACTTAGCTTGGGCACCTACAGGGAGTTCCATAGCAAACCCTAAAGGTACAATTACAGTACTCCCAGCAGGCACTACTACGTCATGTACAGAATATACATCTGCACATGCTGCTCCCTTAGTTTTAAACTCAGGAACCATAGCTCTTTCGTTTATTATTTTAATCTTTACTTCAATCAATTTCATCTCCTCTTTTTACCTGTAACTAATACTAATGCAACAGTAAGCACTAATGCCATAATACTACAAGGAATCCATACAGGGCTTAGTACCCACCACCATGACCATGTAATGATATTACTTAGTTTCAACCCTATGAATAACAACGTCAATAGTCCACAAAAACTAATGCTATAATTATTGTTTTCTACTACAATAGGTTTAAATCTACTCATTTAACTTCTCCATAACTTGTTTAATATCCTCTACAGAAGCATTATTTTTAATGCCTCTTAAGTTACTCCAGTTGTAACCGATTTCACCTTCTGCTTCGTTATGAACTATCTGGTTAACTAAGAAATCTTTAGTCATCAAAGGAATTAATCTATCGTTTAACCATTTAATCAGTTCAGCATCTTCTTTAACTATAAAGTAAATACTGTCATAAATAGTACAAATAACT
>CAYJJY010000105.1:0-1364 GCA_964370615.1 uncultured Muribaculaceae bacterium | reverse complement strand
AATTGTTTTGTTACTTATATTGTTATGGTTAGGGTTCCTACTTATTAACGCTCCATTAGAGTGTCCTAACTGTGGAAAACTAATACCTAAAGGTGGTAAATGTACCTGTAACTACTTTGTAGAGGTATAATATGGCTACTAAAGAAATAACAGTAACCCAAACTATCATTATATGTGATAACTGTGGTGAACAAGCTCCTACTTGGAGAAGAGATGAGCAAGACCTTTGTGCTAAGTGTCATCCTTATTTCGAAGCATGTACAAAATGTAATACTTTTACTCAAAGGGGTAAACTAATACGTGGTGCAGATGGTAGTCATTACTGTAGTAATTGTCATTCAGATTTGTTTACATACTGTGGAGACTGCGGCAAGCAATTAGCAATAAGTGAAACTGCTGATTTAGAAGATTTAGAATTACGTATTTGTGAAGAATGTGCCTTTGAATTAATTGAAAAGTTGATAGATAAATTCAGTACATCAATTGTTTCTCGGTATAAAGCTTTACTAGCGTCTGGTGCTTTGTAGTCTAGGTGGAGGTAAATATGCGTATTCCAATGTATGGTGAATTGTTTAGACATTATAAAACTGAAACTAAGTATTTGTTTACTATTCGTAACATGATTCCATACGAAGGTATGCTTGTACAAGGTATGTGTAGTTGCTATCACCATGCTGTAATGCATTTTGGTGAAGATAAACCTAAATTTACTGCTGACCGTACTAGAAGGTTACTTACATGGGGTGCACATGGTAGTGTTTGGAAAGTACTGGCACAATTGGATGAAAACTTAATTCCTATTTGCCCTTATTGTAAAAACCCTATGCCAGAGGAGTGTCTGATAGGTTTTAAACAAGTAAGTAAAACTGTTACCCAAACCAGATGTAAACATAAAGGCTGTGCTGGAGAGTCTTTCAGATACCGTATAGACCCTGTTCCAAATACTAGAAATTGGAAAGGTGGTTACTCAGCTAAACGAAGTGGTTTATTACAAGCTGTAAAGGAAGCTGATAGGTATCCTAAGTTCACCCGTGGAAGACGTAGTGTAAAAGCTCTACAAGATGCTCTTTGGAGAGAAACCCATACTCCTTATGGTAAAAAATCTTGGAAAGATTGTACTAGAAAGAAGTACCAATGGATGAAGAAGTTTAATAAATCTAAATGGTCTATTGAAAAGCAAGATAGGCTATGGGAAGAGTACTTGTTCAACAATGATAATTATTTAGGTCCAAGGTATATAACTAAATTGGAGTATCTAATGAGGTAAGCTATGACTGCTTTTGAGATTTATTGGTTCTACTCTTTAATACCGAGTGTAAGAGTAATAAGTATTATTCTTATAGTCGTAAGTATAATAATTTTAT
>CAYJJY010000104.1:0-1422 GCA_964370615.1 uncultured Muribaculaceae bacterium | reverse complement strand
GTTCATTATTTTGTTATTTTAATGCTGCGACTAACATTAATTTTAACAATAATTTTGATACAAGTAATGTTACCGATATGTCTTATATATTCTATAATGCCACAAGTTTAATCACTTTAAATCTTCAAGGTTTAAATACTAACAAAGTAACTAATATGTCATTTATGTTTAGTGAAGTCAGTAGTTTAATGAGTTTAGATTTAAATAATTTTAATACTAGTAGTGCAGTTAATATGTCTGATATGTTTCGTGGTGCCAGTAGTTTAATTAATTTAGATTTAAGTAGTTTTGACACTAGAAATGTTACTTCAATGCATACAATGTTTGGAAATGCAAAATCTTTGACTAACTTAGATATAAGTAGTTTTGATACGAGTAATGTCTTACATTATTCATGGATGTTTTTAGGATTAAGTAATCTTACAAATTTAGATGTAAGTCATTTTAATACAAGTAAATCAGTTTCTATGACATCAATGTTTAAAGATATGTCCAAGTTAACAACACTTGATTTAACTAATTTTGATACTAGTAATGTTTTATATATGTCAGAAATGTTTGAAGGTTGTGAAAATTTAGTCGATTTAAATATTAGTAGTTTTGATACAAGTAATGCAGCAAGTTTTAAAAGCATGTTTTCTGAAGTAAAATCTTTGGTAAAATTGGATGTTAGTCATTTTGATACTAGTAAAGTAAATGATATGTCTTACATGTTTTCTAAAGCTGAATCATTAACAAGTTTAAACCTAAGTAATTTTGATACAACTAATGTAACGAATATGAGTTCAATGTTTTATTATGCAAGTAGTTTAACAAGTTTGGATTTAAGTAATTTTGATACAAATAATGTAACTAATATGTATGCTATGTTTTATTATAATAGTTCTTTGAGTAGTTTAGATATCAGTAATTTCGATACAAGTAATGTAACTAATATGTATGCTATGTTTTATTATAATAGTTCATTGCTAAGTTTGGATGTTAGTCATTTTGATACAAGTAATGTAACTAATATGTATGGAATGTTTTATAATAATGGTAAATTAACTTATTTGAATGTTAGTAATTTCGATACAAGTAATGTAACGAATATGGCATGGATGTTTCGCCGTGCAGTGTCATTAACAAATTTAAATGTCAGTAATTTTGATACAAGTAAAGTTACTACTATGTCCTTAATGTTTTCTGGTCTTCATGGTTTAACAACTTTAGATTTAAGCAATTTTGACACTTCGAACGTAACTAATATGTCGGGAATGTTTTTAAGTAATACAAACTTTATTTCTTTGAATATAAGTAATTTTAGTACTGAAAATGTAAAATACATGGATGATATGTTTTATGGGATGAAGAATTTAACTGTTTTAGATTTAAGTAGTTTTGATACGAGTAATGTTATAGTTACTGATGATATGTTTAATA
>CAYJJY010000103.1:0-1455 GCA_964370615.1 uncultured Muribaculaceae bacterium | reverse complement strand
TTTTTAAATATAATCCTAAGAAAAAATACCGTAAAACTCAAGGTCATCGTCAATCATATACTAAAATTGAAATTAAAAAAGTTAAGTAATGATTAAGATTAATATTAAAAAAAATCAAATTACGATTACAGGTCATGCAGGTTATGAAGAAAGTGGTAAAGACATTGTCTGTGCTGCTGTATCTTCTATTATAATAACTACTGTAAATGCCATATTAAGTATTGATACAAATGCTATCAAATACGAAGAAAAACAAGGTGTTGTTATTGATATATTAAAAGATGATGAAATTACAGTTAAATTAATTGATAATATGATTAATCTTTTAGAAGAGTTAGAACGCCAATATACCAAATATATAAAAATGAGGAGGTGTTAATTGTGTTAAAGATGCAATTAAATATACAGTTATTTGCTCATAAAAAAGGACAAGGGTCAACTAAAAATGGTCGTGATTCAGAATCTAAACGTTTAGGAGCAAAAGCCGCTGATGGTGAATATGTTACTGGTGGAAGTATTATTTATCGTCAAAGAGGTACTAAAATCTATCCAGGTCATAACGCTGGAATCGGTTCAGATGATACTGTTTATGCTAAAGTTAGCGGATATGTAAAATTTGAAAGAAAAGGTAAAAATAAAAAACAAGTTAGTATCTATAGTGAGAGAGCTTAATTAAAAATCGATTTATTTCGATTTTTTTTTGTAAAAAAAAAGTATTGGATTAAACCAATACCTGTAACACAAAATAAATTATTTAACTTCTTCTTTTTTATAAATGAAACTATGAGCTATTAAAGCTACAATTCCAATCCAAAGAGCAAAAGCTCCTAAACCATACTTGATGTATTCTTGCATAAATGAATCAACATTTAAAGTTGAATAAACATAAATAGCAGTAGCTGCAATTAAAGCAGTAGGAACTGCTACTAATTTTGAATCAGCTTTTTTTATAAATTTACCAAACCCTGATTCAAACATTTTTGGAACATGTTTCTCAACTAAGTCCTCAAAAATAAACAGTACGATTGCTGCTAATAATAAGATAATGAATTTTCCTTCTAAATAACTAATTAATGTAATTGAACTAATTCCAAAATAATTAATATTTAAAGTAACATATGGTAAGATTGTACCAGCTAACACTGCAATAATACCAATAGCCGCTAAAATTCTTGTTGTTTTAATTTTACTAATAATATTTTCCATTTCAAACCTCTTTTTCTAAATAGATGTGATATCCCTTGTGTTACAAAAACATCTACTTATAAAATCATAGCACAATAAATTATAAAAACCAATATAAAGTTGACTTTTATAAAAAAAAATGCTATTATTATAAAAACGCACGAAAGTGTTTTTATTTTGGAATAATCATATAATTAAGAGGTGAATATGAAAAAAGAAACAGCTACTAAAAAAGTAGAAAAAAAACAAGTTAAAAAAGTAGAAAAAAAA
>CAYJJY010000102.1:0-1515 GCA_964370615.1 uncultured Muribaculaceae bacterium | reverse complement strand
TTTTATTTGCACCAACTATATTTATTTATTATAATTCAACAGCATCATTTTACATTATAGGATATGGATTTATATCACTAATTGGAAACTTAGTAGGTAAAATCATTTACAAAAATCATAATTAATAGATATTTTTGATAAATTCAATTTTTATGATGAGTATAATATAAAAAAACATACAATACCTATAAAAAAGTTTATAATTAATTTAATTCAGAAAAATTAAAAAAGTATATAAAAAAAAGTTGATAGAAATTAATCTATCAAATTTATTTTTATTCTAGGGAAGTTTTAGTTGAAGTTGCCAACTTCCTTTAAATAGAGTATAACTCTAATATTTTGTAATAGCAATATAATTTGATATAATATATTTAATTTAGGAGATGATTTTATGGCACAAATAACAATTAAGGAATTAAATGACTATTTTATATCTAAAAAAACAGGTTCAATGGAATTGTTTTTTAAATATAAAAATGAAGAGTTCGTTTTAATATTATATTTAGAAAAACAAAAAGTATCTTTTCAAAAGTTAAGTAAAGACGACAGCATTAAAGAAAAATATTATTACAACATTAATGATTTATTAAATGAAGAATATATAAACAAAGAAAAACTAATAGATATTTTTGATAAGTTAGATTTTTATGAAGAGTACAATGTTGAAGCGATAAAACATAATTCCAATATAATCGAAAAAGCAAAAATTGCTTATAATTTATTTAATCCTGAAAACTTAAATGAAAAATTAAAAAATTACGTAAAAGATAACACTAAAAATAATGATTGGTATTATGAGAAAGTAGAATTTTTTGATGAAATTAATTCTATACTTCATTTTGTTTCTAAAAATATAAGTATTTTTGATTACAAAATTACTGAAATGTCATTAGAAGAACAATTAAAATTAATAAAGAAATTTTATAAAGAAAAGAATCTAAATATCGATATAGATAAATTAATTAAAAATGGCAATCTTATTTTCATTGATAAAAATGATAATGATAGATATGAACTAATTGGGCAAAATTACTACGATAATGGTAAAAGAATAATTAAAATATATTTAACAGGTTATATAATAGATTCAGCTATAATTGTACATGAACTTAGTCATTATAAAAATCAACCAGCAGAGTTAAATGGAAGAACTATCACTAATGATTTGTTAACTGAGGCTATAGCGTATGCTGAAGAACTATTATTTCTAGATTATTTATCTGATAACGGATTCGAAAAAGAAATAAATGAATTTAGAAAAACAATATTTGATCAAATAAATATTTATACTGGTGATTTTTATGCTTTGTTTAAATCACTTGTTGTATATAAAAAATATGGGGATATTTCAGAAGCAAATTTTAATAAAGAAAATTCTGATAATTATACTAACATAATTGAAGCATTAACAGCAGTTTTAGAACGAGAAGGGTTTGAAAAAAATTTAGATTATATGTGTTTTAATGTATTTGGATATATGCTGATGATACCTATTTACTTGCATGATAAAAATAT
>CAYJJY010000101.1:0-1534 GCA_964370615.1 uncultured Muribaculaceae bacterium | reverse complement strand
CAAATAGTAGAATTGAGGAAAAAATATGAGAGAATTTTCAGAACAAGAATTAGTTCGTCGCCAAAAAGCTGAAGAATTAAGAAATAAAGGAATAGATCCTTTTGGAAATCGTGTTGAATTAACATCTAATTCCCAAGAGTTAAATGAAAAATACGAACAATATACAAAAGAAGAATTACATGATATGGAATTAGAAACAGTTACAATAGCTGGACGTATTATGACAAAAAGAGGAAAAGGAAAAGCTGGATTTATGCATATCCAAGATAAATTTGGACAAATTCAAATTTATGTTAGAGAAGATATGGTTGGTGAAGAATCATACGAAATCTTTGATAAATCAGATTTAGGAGATATAGTAGCAATCGAAGGAAAAGCTATGAAAACTAATATGGGTGAATTAAGTATTAAAGCAAGTAAATATACACACTTAGTAAAAGCCTTAAAACCACTACCAGAAAAATATCATGGATTATCTGATGTTGAAGAAAGATATAGAAGAAGATATGTCGATTTAATTATGAATGAAGAAGCCAGAAAAATAGCCTTCACACGACCAAAAATTATCCGTACAATTCAAAACTATTTAGATAATCTAGGTTACGTTGAAGTAGAAACTCCAATACTAAGTCCAATCCTAGGAGGAGCAGCAGCAAGACCATTTATTACTCATCATAATACTTTAGACATGCCATTTTATTTAAGAATTGCAACTGAATTACCACTAAAAAGATTATTAGTTGGAGGAATGGATGCAGTTTATGAAATCGGTAGATTATTCAGAAATGAAGGAGTAGATAGAACTCATAATCCAGAATTCACAACAATTGAATTATATAAAGCATATAGTGATATGGAAGGAATGATGGATATTGCTGAAGGTTTACTTTCAACACTAGCCAAAGAAATTACAGGATCTTATGTAATTGATTGGAAAGGTGAAAAAATCAATTTAGCACCAAATTCATTTAAAAGATTACATATGGTTGATGGAATTAAAGAAATTACAGGAGTAGATTTCTTCCAAGAAATGACTTTAGAAGAAGCAAAACAACTAGCTAAAGAACACCATGTTGAAATTGAACAACATTATTTATTCGGACACATAGTAAATGCCTTTTATGAAAAATTTGTTGAAGAAACAATTACTCAACCAACATTTATTTATGGACATCCAGTAGAAATTTCACCACTAGCTAAAAAAGCTCAAGATGAAAGATTTACAGAAAGATTTGAATTGTTTATCATGGGAACTGAATACGCTAATGCTTTCACTGAATTAAACGACCCAATTGATCAATTAAATAGATTTGAAAGTCAATTAAAAGAACGTGAATTAGGAAATGACGAAGCTAATGATCTAGATATGGATTTTGTTGAAGCTTTAGAATATGGTATGCCTCCAGCAGGTGGTATGGGAATTGGTATTGATCGTTTAATTATGATGTTATGTAACGTTGAAACAATAAGAGAAGTAGTATTATTCCCTCATATGAAAAATAAAAATTAAGGAGTTTATATGAAAAAAATAATC
>CAYJJY010000100.1:0-1675 GCA_964370615.1 uncultured Muribaculaceae bacterium | reverse complement strand
CAGTATTACTAATTACTTCAATATTTTTAGTTGTTGTTGTTTTTAAACCATTATTCCCTGTTGCTGTACAAGTTAATGTTTGATTACCTACACCTAAAATATTAGTATTAGCTGGAGTACAAGTAACTATCCCACTACTAGGTCCAAATGAACTATTAAAATAATCTTTACTATAACTATTTGTACCATTAGTTATTGTAAAACTATCTGTTTTAGCTGTTAATACAGGTGTTGTCTTATCTAATTTATAAGTACCACAAACCTTCTCTGAACTAACTAAAGCATTGGAAGCAACAACACATACTACATGAGTACCATTAGTATTTATATTAATAGTTCCTGTTTGATTAGGAGTACAATTTGTTCCCATACAATATTTATATGATGTACCAGAATGATTTACATTAATAACATAATCAGAACTTACCCAACCATTAGCTGCAGTTTTAGATGCACTTAAAGTTAAATCTACAGTATTACTAATTACTTCAATATTTTTAGTTGTTGTTGTTTTTAAACCATTATTACCTGTTGCTGTACAAGTTAATGTTTGATTACCAACTCCCAAAGCACTAGTATTAGCAGGAATACAAGTAACCACACCACCAGAAATTCCAAATGATGAAGTAAAATAATCTTTACTATATGTTTCAGTTCCTGTAAGAATTACAAAAGATTCATTTTTAGCCGTTAATATAGGTTTTGTTTTATCTAATTTAAATTCTTCGCAATGTACACTTGATTCTAATATATCATCAGTAACTATTGCACAAACAGTGTGAATACCACTAGTATTTATACTAATAGTTCCTTCAGTCATATCAGGAACACATTCACTATCTCCAATACAATACTTATAAGCAGTACCATTATGATTAACATTAACCTGATAATCCTCTGAAACCCAACCATTTGAAGTTGACTTAGTTGCCACTAAATCTACTGATAAAACAAAAGCAGCATTCTCATCACTAGGATCACAATCTACATCGTAAATAAAATCATAGTTAGCTTCTTCTCTTTTCCAAGAATACAAAATACATCCTTCTAAAACTTCATCAGTTAAAGGATTAATTGGTAATTCAGTAATCAAACCTTCATTCAATAAATCTTCAAAATATAATTCCTTATATAAATAATTTTGATATCCCAAATTATTACTAATTGAATACTTTTCTGCTTCTCTTAATATACTATTAATCTGCGAATCATAAGCTGCTTGTCTAGAATTATTAATTAAGCCATTAGTAACTGGAATAATAATTGCTAGCAAAACACCTAGAATAACTAAAACTGCTAACAACTCTACTAAAGTAAAACCTAATTTTTTCATAACAATACCTACCTCTATTATTTTAATTATATCACACATAAAAAAAAATACCAATTCAAAAGATTTGTTTTAAAAAATAAAAATAATTATATAAAAATAAACTCAAACAAAAAAAACATGGGAAAATTTACCTATGTTTAATGATGCTCATATCTAAATTAAAATTGCATTTTTTTACATTACCTATAAATCCTTAAATAAGTAGATTTAATCAGATTCAATGATTTCATTAATTTCCTTTAAAGACAAATCAGTTGCTAAAGAAATTGTTTTTAAATCGACATTTAAAGAAATCATTTTTTTAACAACTTTGATTTTATTTTGTTCAATCCCTTGTTCAAT
>CAYJJY010000099.1:0-1691 GCA_964370615.1 uncultured Muribaculaceae bacterium | reverse complement strand
ACTCCATTAGGACACATTTCTTTAATCATTTTTTCTATTTTATTCATTAGTATCAGCCTCTAGTTCTTTAATAATAGCGTCTAATTTAATTCTAGTAGATGATTGTTTAAGTACAATTTCTTCTATTTTTTTATTTAGTTCTTTTATATCTATTTGTTCTGTTTCATCTTCTATTTTTAAATATGAATTTACTGATAGATTATAATCGTTTTCTATTATTTCATTTAGTGTTGCTAAATGACATTTATTATCTACTGATATTCTTTTAGTTAATTGCTCTAATATGTCATTTATATTAGTATCAGATAATTTATTTTTATTTGTATTTCTAATAAATTCTTTTGATGCATCAATAAACAATATATTATTATCTGTTTTACTTTTTTTAAGAACTATAATACATGTTGCTATGCTTGTTCCAAAGAATAAATCTGATGGCAATTGTATTACTGCATCTACAAAGTTATTATCTACTAAATATTTTCTTATTTTAGCTTCTGCTCCACCTCTATATAGTACTCCAGGGAATTCTACTATTGCTGCTACACCTTTAGTTGATAACCATGATAACATATGCATAGTGAATGCTAAATCTGCTTTAGATTCAGGTGCTAATACTCCTGCTGGTGCATATCTTGGGTCATTAATTAATAATGGATTAGATTTACCTTCCCATCTAATTGAATAAGGGGGATTTGATACTATAGCATCAAATGGTTCATCACTAATATTAAGTGGTTTAATTAATGTATCTCCTAGCGTTATATTAAAGTTATTATAGTTAATATCGTGTAAAAACATATTAATACGACATAGGTTATATGTTGTTAAATTAATTTCTTGTCCATAAAATCCTTGTTTAACATTTTCTTTTCCTAATACTTTTGCAAATTTAAGTAATAATGATCCTGAACCACAGGCTGGATCATAAACTTTATTAACTTCTTTTTTATCAATTAAAGTTATTTTTGCTAACAATTCTCCTACTTCTTGAGGTGTAAAGAACTCTCCTCCTGATTTACCAGCATTAGATGCATACATGGTCATTAAATACTCATAAGCATCACCAAATGTATCTATAGTGTTATCTTTGTAATCTCCTAGTTTTAAACCACCTATTGTGTCTAACATCTTAACTAGTTTAACATTTCTTTCTGCTACTGTATTACCTAGTTTAGCGCTGTTAACATCTAAATCATCAAATAGTCCTTTAACATCATTTTCAGAAGGCGTTCCTTTAGCAGATGCTTCGATATCTTTAAAGATATCGGTTAAAGTTATATTCAGATCAGGATCATTTTTGGCATTCTTTCTAACATTACAAAATAGTTCACTTGGTAAAATATAAAACCCTTTTTCCCTTACAGTTTCAATTCTACCAAACTCAGCTTTTTCATCACTTAATAAAGAATAATCAAATTCTAAATATCCGCTTTCAATTTGATTTTGATTTAAATAATTTTCTAAATTTTCAGATATAAATCTATAAAATAAAAATCCCAGTACATATGATTTAAAATCCCATCCATCAACAGAACCTCTTAAATCATTTGCCATTTTCCATATTGTTTTGTGTAATTCATCTCTTTCAATTTCTTTTTTGTTACTCATAATCTACCTCTTTACTAACATATATATTGTATCATATTTTTCTCATTCTTTTCAAAATTAGTCATAACATTTTAAATCAA
>CAYJJY010000098.1:0-1705 GCA_964370615.1 uncultured Muribaculaceae bacterium | reverse complement strand
TGCAGAAATTATTGGTAGTGATTGTTCTTCCATTTCTAGAGAGATTAAGAAAAGAAGAATTTCAGGGAAAAATAATTTTCCTGAATGTGATAAAAAATCAAATAAAAAGTATCTAATGTTTTTTTGTGATCCATATTCATCTTGACAAAAAAGTGGTATAGAAAAAAATCATGTATTTATTAGATATATGATTCCTAAGGATTTAACTTTTGATAATTTAACAGAACAAAATTATTTAGATATGATGAATAATATAAATAGTGTTTCAAGAAAAAGTTTAGATAATAAAACACTTTATGAACTTTTTAAACAAAACTAAAAAAGCTTGGGTTATTTCCAAGCTTAGTTGTTATTTATTTTTATTATTTGATTCTATTTTAAAAGTTTTTTGTTTTTCATTTTGCATGGAATTGTTTGAAATTCCTTCTAATTGTAAATTATTACCTAATAATTCCTTCATTGAATTTTCAGCAATAGGCAGACAGCGTAAAAAATCTTTCATAGCCTCACCAATTGCTAGTGGTGTTTCTTCCATTGAAATAGCTGTTTTAAAATCACAATTTAATTCTTCAAGGTTTTCTGAATATTCACTTTCAGTATAATACTCACCGTAGGGTTCATCATATTTTTCTATTTCAACTTCATTTTCTTCAAACCTTAACACTTGACCTGTTTTTGTTTCTTTAATTACTACTGTTTTTTCTGAATTTTCGTCTTTTGAATAATAGGTGAAATCTCTATTAATTTCACTATCACTTGGGGTTGTATTATATAATATACTTTCATAACGACCATTATCTTTATAGATTTTGAAATATTCTGGATCAAATTTAACACCAAACACGATATAATATCCTTTCATTAGATAAAAACCATCTTCATTTATCACAAGTTCTTTTGAATCACCATATATATTAGTATGAAGTCTGAAGTTATAGCTATTTTCACCTTCACTTCCATACTCTTCAGTTTCAAACCAACTTATATCATCGCTATCGATTCTCATATCTTTCTTGCATGAACCACCATAATAATTACCGTAAAATACATGTCCTACAACTTTATTATTTTGATCATAAACTGGATATTTTTCATTATAAATGTCATGCTCATCAAAGATTGTTGTTTTCCAAGGGGATTTAAAACACCAAAATTCATCTCCTTCACATTTTATTGGTGAAATTTTATATCCAAAGAATTCTAAAATCTTTTGTTCAGGTTGTAATTCTTCTCTTAGTTTAATGTTTGTTTCATTAAATTCAGAAACATCTGATTGATTATTTATTTCAACTTTTCTATCTTCTGAAATTGTATCTATTTCAACTATTTCATTTAAATTGATATCTTCTACATCACTTAATTCAGTATTTTTTTCATATAACTCATCTCTTAATCTTAAATTTATTTCATTTAAATCTCGCGCGCATTTATCTAATAAAAAGTAGTTATCTTCAACAGTTATTAATTGTTCAGTGTGCTCATCCATTAATCTCATATATATTTCAGATAAGTCTTTTTTTAATTTTGTTTTGATTTCTTTTAATTCGTCTATTTGCTTCATAAGTCCAACTCCTAATTCATAATATTATACATTCATTTAAAATGTGTGTCAATTGTATTTAAATTCTTTATTACTTAAAGAGGTAAATAAACTTTTTAATATTTAAGTGTAACTATTTTCGTTTTTTGTTATTAACATGGTACT
>CAYJJY010000097.1:0-1709 GCA_964370615.1 uncultured Muribaculaceae bacterium | reverse complement strand
TAAAAAAGTAGAAAAAAAACAAGTTAAAAAAGTAGAAAAAAAAGTAGAGAATAATGAAAATTTTATCTCTGGTGTTTTCAAAGAGATGAAAAAGGTTAGATGGCCTTTAAAAAAAGAAATGGTTAAATACTCAATAACAACGATTTCGTTTATTGTATTTTTCGCATTATTCTTTATGTTAGCAGATTTTATTATAGCTACAGTTAAGATGTGGGGGTAATTATGGAAAAAGAATGGTATGTAGTAAATACGTATTCAGGACATGAAAACAAAGTAAAAGAAAAATTAGAAATGCGTGCTTCAAGTATGGGGCTTGAAGAATACATTTTAAGAGTTGTTGTTCCTGAACATACAGAAGTAGAAACAAAAGATGGTAAGACTAAAGAAAAAGTCAAAAAAATGTTTCCGGGATATATACTAGTTGAAATGATTATGACTGATAATGCTTGGTTAGTAGTTAGAAATACTCCAGGGGTTACAGGATTTATCGGTTCATCTGGTAAAGGGGCTAAACCTTTCCCATTAACGCCTATGGAAGTTGATAGTATTTTATCTTCTATGGGAATGAGTCGTGTTGATTTAGCTAACCAATTAAAAATTGGAGATTCAGTTAAAGTTATCGACGGACCATTTACAAACATGTTTGGTAAAGTAGCAAGTATTGATTTTGAAACTCAAAAATTAGAAGTTTCATTAGATTTATTTGGTCAAGAAACAAACGTTGAATTGATGTTGACACAAATATCAGAAGTTTAATACTATAGTATTTACTTTTATATTTAAATGTGTTAATATATATACGCTATATTATTTTATATAGACAAGTGGGAGATTAGATTTTTAAGCGGATGATCATTATTACCACTAACGTAAACTGAAAGGAGAGAGTTTTCGTGGCAAAAAACGTAACAAAAAAAATCAAATTACAAATTCCAGCTGGAAAAGCAACACCAGCTCCACCAGTAGGAACAGTTTTAGGACCTGCAGGGATTAATTTACAGGAATTTTGTACAAAATATAACGATGCAACTAAAGATAAAATGGGGGACATCTTACCAGTAGAAATTTCTATTTATGATGACAGAAGTTTTGATTTCGTAATTAAAACTCCACCAGCAGCATTTTTAATTAAAAAATATGCTAAAGTTGCTAAAGGTTCTACTAAAGGTAGAAAAGAAGTTGTTGGTTCATTAACTAAAGAACAAGTTAAAGAAATCGCAGAAACAAAATTGCCAGATTTAAATGCATACACAGTAGAACAAGCTGTTTCTACAATTGAAGGTACTGCTTTAAATATGGGAATTGAAATTACAGAGTAATACATAGGTAATACCTATGTGGAAGGAAAATATCCGCTATACCACATAAGGAGGAAAGAAAATGAAAAAAGGAAAAAAATATGTTGAAGCAGCTAAATTAGTTGAAAAAAACAAATTATATTCTAAAGAAGAAGCTATTAGTTTAGTTAAAAAAACTTCAGTTGCTAAATTTGATGCATCTGTTGAAGTAGCTTTTAATCTTAATTTAGATCCTAAAAAAGCCGATCAACAATTAAGAGGAACTATCTGTTTACCACATGGTTCAGGGAAAAGCCCAAGAATCTTAGTATTAGCTAAAGGAGCAAAAGCTGAAGAAGCTACAGCTGCTGGTGCTGATTATGTAGGAGATACAGATTACTTAGAAAAAATAGAAAAAGAAAATTGGTTCGA
>CAYJJY010000096.1:0-1714 GCA_964370615.1 uncultured Muribaculaceae bacterium | reverse complement strand
TTAATGTATTTGGATATATGCTGATGATACCTATTTACTTGCATGATAAAAATATAGAAATTATAAATGATTTATATAAAATTATAGTAGATAAAAGTTTAGATGAAGTTTTAAATTTACTAGAATCAAAATATAATATAAGTAGTAGTATAGATAATCATATTGTTAAAATTAGAGATTATATTACCTCTAAAAAAATGTATGGTTTATCGGAAAATATGCTGGATGGAATTAATATATTTATAAATAATAAAAAAATTGTATATAAATATAAACTTAGTAAAAACAAAATAATAATTCAATTAAAAAATCTTGTAGGTGTAGAAAATTTAGAAGTAGTATATGATGAAAATGTTTATTGTCATTTAAATAATAGCATAAGAAACGATTATATTGACCCATGGAAATTTACTATTGATTTAAAAACTATTAAAGAAGATATGATTGTTGAATTCGAAATAAACTATAAATATTTTGTAAAAACAGTCTTCAAATATATAAATAAATTCTTAGATAAAGACAGTTTACTTTTGGAAATGAAATTATTAAAAAATTTTGAAGTTTTTGATAATTATGAAAATGATATAAATAATATTATATCTGAAATAGCTTCTGAATCTGTGACTGATTTATTACTAGAAGAAAGCAATGAATATGATAAAATATGTAAACTATTAATTGATAGTAAGATGTATAAAAAATTTTATAATAAAATTGATTATAAAGATAAAATGTTAATTATAACTAATTATATTTCTTGTCCAAAACCTTTTGAAGTAAATCAAGAAGAATTTAATAAATTAGTAAAATCTGCAATTGAATATAAAGCATCATTGGAATCAGTGTGGAGACTAGCGATGTCTTATGATATGAGAAATTTAAATTACGATATACTTGATAGTTTTTTTGTAGCTAAAAAAGATATTTGGTATTTAGGAGAATATATTAGTGGAGTACTACAAATCAACATAGAAAATATAACAAATATGATAATTAATACTAAAGATGTTGAATATATAACTAATATAATTAAGGATAAATGGGTTATAGATCATTTTGATAAAAACTGTATAGAAAAATTAAAAAAGTATATAGAAAAAAGTTGATAGAAATTAATCTATCAACTTTTATTTATTTAATGGGGCAGTTTTAGTTGAAGTTGCTAACTTCCTTTAAGTAGAGTATAACTCTAATATTTTGTGAATGCAATAGGTGTTGCAATGATATATGTAAATGGTAAAACGACAAAAAAAGTGTTATAATTATTTTATAAAGATTATTTATATAATAGGAGGAATTATGAAAAAATCAAAAATATTAAAAATAACATTAGTAATAATAGGAACTATATTAGTATTGATAATAGGATTGTTTGCAATTGATTATTTTAGATTAAGAAATACAACTGATTATAATGTAAGACCAATTATTACATTTCGAGAAACAAAAACTGATACGACGATGAAATATAATTCATTAGGATATACAATATATTATAATTTAGGAAGTGATAAAAAGACTATTGAGTCAGTTAGATTTGAAATATTTAATATAATATTTACTGAATATAGTGAACTAGAAAAAGATAAAGAAGATGATGTTGAAAACCAAGATGTTGATGACAACACATTGGAATCAATAAATTGGAACTATGTTACAGAGAATGGTATTACAGATGAAATGGCATTTTTAGAAGATATAACGGAGGAAAGTT
>CAYJJY010000095.1:0-1745 GCA_964370615.1 uncultured Muribaculaceae bacterium | reverse complement strand
TTTAATTGTTGGGGTGATTTTTTCCTCAACAGCTCCAGCTGCTATTTTAACAGTTATAAAAGAGTATAAAGCTAAGGGTAATTTAACTGATACTATGTTAAGTGTGGTAGCTATTGATGATATTATTTCTATTATTTTATTTGGTTTTGTTCTTTCAATAGTTCATTTTTTAAATGGTAGTGGGAATAGTATTAATGTGTTCGAACCATTTTTAGAAATTTTCTTTTCTTTAATTTTAGGAGGAATAACAGGTATTATTCTAGGTAAGCTTTCTAATAAATTTAAAAATGATAATGAGGTTTTTATTTTAATTATTGCTTTTGTCTTTATTTTGATAGTTTTAAGTGAATATTTTGCTCTTTCTTATATGTTATCTGCTATGGTAATGGGAATTGTTTTTATTAATTCATTTAAATATAAAATAACAGATAGAATATTACATATTATAGATTTTTTAAGTCCTACTTTAATAGTTTTATTATTTGTTTTAAGTGGTGCGTCTTTAAATATTAATTTATTATTTAATATTGGAATATTAGGAATTATTTGTATTTTATTTAGAACTTTAGGTAAGGTGTTAGGTAGTTATATAAGTGGAACTATTGTTGATTTTGATAAGAAATTAAAGAAATATTTAGGTTTTACTTTATTATCTCAAACGGGGATTGGAATTGGTTTAGCTTTAGTGGCTGCACCTGTACTTAAAGATGAAGGTGAGATATTAATTAATTTAATATTAACAACTTCTTTAATATTTGATATTATAGGTCCTATTTTAGTTAGATATTGTTTAGCTAAAAATGGTGAAATTAAGAATTTTAGTTCTTAATTTTTTTATTTAAAAAAATTTCAAAAATGGTATTGATTTTTATTTTTTTGAGTAGTATAATGTTGAACGTTGGGAGTTTTTAGAAGTATGAAAGATTTATTAAAAGCCATTATGGCTGGTATTATGATTGTGTTAGCTGCAACGTGCTATTTATCAATCGAAGACAAGGTAATTGGAGCTTTTGTATTTAATTTAGGTTTAATTACTATATTAACATTTGAACTTAATTTATTTACAGGAAAAGTTGGATACATTGTTTGTGAAAAGTTATCTTATATTAAAAGAGTTTTAATTATTATTTTAGGTAATTTTATTGGAACTGTTTCAGTATCTTATTTAGTTTTAATGACTAGATATGGTGAGAAGGTAGCTTCAAAAGCTGAATTATTGGCTGAGGCTAAGGTAAATGATAGTTTGATAAGTATTTTAATTTTAGCTATTTTTTGTGGAATATTTATGTTTTTAGCTGTTGATGGTTATAAAAATATTAAACATGAAATAGGAAAATATTTATTAATTATTTTATGTATTATGGGATTTATCTTAGCTGGTTTTGAACATAGTATTGCTGATATGGTTTATTTAACTTTAGCTAATAGTATTTTTACAATTAATGGTATGTTAGTTATTGTTGTTGCTTTAATTGGTAATGGAATTGGAGCTATAATCATACCTTTGTTAAAGAAAGTTAGTTAAAGAGGTAAATGCAAGTTTTGACTTGCTTTTTTTTGAAAATATATTATTATGGAATCAATTATTTTCTATTTTCTTTTCTTTTTTTACTTAATCAATTTATAGTTTAAGTTGACTTCATCTTTATTAATAGGTTTGAGATGAAGTTTTTTTGTGGTTTCTTTTCCGTATTTTTGTTCGAATAATTCATAAGGTGTTTTATTATCTAAACTTTTTCTTGAAA
>CAYJJY010000094.1:0-1812 GCA_964370615.1 uncultured Muribaculaceae bacterium | reverse complement strand
AATTTAAGTGATTTAAAAAGAGAAGAGATTGTAAAACAAATTAGTGGTTTTATGAAAAATAATAATAAAGTTTCAAAAGAGATAAATTGGTTAGATATTAATTTAAATAGGGCTATAAAATATTTAAATAAAATTAATAATTTAAATGTTAATGAGTTTAATTTAATTAAGAAAGCTATTTCTAAGTTTGATAGATATTTATCTAATAATGAAGTTGGAACACTTATTCATAATGATTTACATTTTGGAAATATTTTATATGATGGTGATAGTATTAAGGTGGTCGATTTTGACAGAAGTCTTTTAGCGCCTCGTGATTATGATTTGAGTGTTTTATTTCATATGGTTTCATTTCCTCATTTATTTTTAAATGAGGGTGAACATATATCTAAAAATGAATTGGCTGATTTACCAGTTTTGCTTGAAAAATATTATCCGGATTTGTTTGATATTAAATTTTTAAAACAGAGATTGGCTATTTATCAGTTGATTTATAATTTAAAGAAGTTTGTTAGTATATCAGATTCTATTGAAATAAAAAAAGAAATTTTTGCAGCTGTTAATATTATTTTGTATAAGGATGAACTTTTATTTGAACAAGTTAAAAGTGTGGATGAATTGATGTTGATTTAAATATTAGTTTTGGTTGGCTTGATTACCGAGATTTTAAACATTTAAATAATTTGAAAAATTTTCGTCAAAAGTATCGAACTAGTAGTTTTAAAGAAATTTTAGAAACTGGAGTTGGTACTTGTATTGAGCAGGTTAAATTGTGCCAAATTTGGTTTAATAAACATAAAATAGAATCTAAGATATTTTTTCACCGTTGTTTTGATTCGGGGAAAGACGATAATATTAGATTGAATTGTATATTCTTATTTAAGAGAAATGATAATTGGTATCATTTTGAGCATACTAATTTAAAAAGAAAAGGTATTCATAGATATTCTGATTTGAATAGTGCTTTAGTTGATATCACAGTTGATTTTAAAAAGGGAATGAAAAGATCGTTAACTGAAATCCCATATATACCTGATCATATTTCTTTTCATGAATTAAATATATTTATAAATGAGTTTGAAAAATATAAATTTTGAAATTAAGCTTGGCTTAATTTTATTTTTGTGTTAATATAATTTCATTGGTGATTTTATGGAAAAAAATAGAGGATTTACATTGGAAGAATTAGAAATTAGAACTTTAATTTTAAAGTTTCAAAATAAACAGGATTGGAATATTTTTTTTGATATTCATGAAAAGTATAGTTGGGTTGGAGAAGTTTTAAGACAGAAGTACCAAAATTCTGATATTATTTATGGTTATGATGATATTGAATCAATGTGCAAGGAATTTTTGTTTCAGGCTATTAATAAGTTTAACGTTAATTGTGACATTAAATTCGGAACCTATTTTTTTAATTTTGCTAAATATAAGCTTTTAGATGAATATAAAAAAACAAGCAAGAATATTAAGGCGATGGATATTGAAACTGAAACTAAAAACGGTTATTTATATGAATTAATTGAAGCTGATGTTGATATTTTAGAAGATGTTTTAAAAAATGAACGTATGAATATTTTAGTAAAAGCTCTTGATTGTTTATCTACAAAGGAAAAAGAACTTATTACTCATCTTTTTTATAAAGAGTTAAAACAAGGTTTATTTGCTAGTAAAGAAAATGTTTCAACTACTGTGATTTATCACAGAAAATTGATTGCTTTTAAAAAGGTGAGAAATAATATACTTAATAATTATGATGAGAATTTTATATAAAAAAAACATTTAATTTTGGTTAAATGTTTTTTGTTTATT
>CAYJJY010000093.1:0-1912 GCA_964370615.1 uncultured Muribaculaceae bacterium | reverse complement strand
GAAGTAAAAGAACTTCCGGAAACAAGTGGTATGACTGATGAAGAAGTTATTGATTATCTTTTTTTCAATGAAGCTATATATGATATCTCATTTGAACAAAATAGAAGTGTTTTGTTAGTGGTTTCTGATCCTAATGCAATTACTATTTATAGTGACTATGTGATTGAAGCTAATGAAGACAGTTCGAAAATGTTTTATAATATTTCATCATTAGAAAATATTGAATTTACTCATAATGGTGTAAATATGTTTGACACGAGTAAAGTAGTTAATATGTCGAATATGTTTGCGGGTGTTTCTAAATTATCCAATTTAGATTTAAGTAGTTTTGATACAAGTAATGTAACAAATATGTCATATATGTTTGATCATGCAAAGAATTTAGTGTCACTTAATTTAACTAATTGGGTTATAAAAGAAGGAGCTGTTACAGTAGAGATGTTTTGTTCAGCTTATAGCAATATAAATATTCAGATTGCAAGTGAATATGAATTTATTAAAAATGAAATTTGTATCTAAAAACATTATTGAGAATTAAGTGTTTAAAATATAAAGAGTTAAATATTAATAATCCGATGAAAGATGTTTTAGATATTAAACAAGAATTGGTAAATGATTTATATAATCATTTTAAGAAAATTAAATAATATTATTAAACAAGGTTTGAAACTTTGTTTTTTTGTGTTAAAATGAATAATAGGAGATGATGTATTATGTTTAAAAAAGGATTTACTTTAGTAGAGTTACTGGCTGTTATTATTATTTTAGGAGTTATTATTGCTATTATAGTACCAGTTACTAATAGTATAATTAATAATTCTAAGCAATCAGCTTATGATTCACAAATAGATTTATTAGTAGATCAAGCTTTAAAATATTCAGTGACTAATGATTTAGGTGCTGAAAATGGTGTTCAAAAAACTTTACAATTTGAGGAGTTAATTAGTGATGGTTTAATACAAACGCATCCGGAAAATCCCATTACTGGTGGTGAATTAGAGGGATGTATTGTTTATAGTTGGGAAAGTAGTATTAATCAATATGTGTTTAGTTATAGTGAAACTTGTACTCTAACAATAACTGAAAATGCATTGGTAGATGGACATGAATTTAATTTGTTAATAAAATCGTTAATAGGTTACAGCACAGCAACTCAAATTGATTTTGAAAATACAATTACTACTGCAACGGAAGGTGCTGTGGCAACATATACAGAGATATTTGATTCTTATGGATATCCAATAGAACCAAACGAAGAAAATGTTAAAGTAGATTTATCTTTATCGCAAGACAAGTCTATAATAGGATTTATTGAAGGGGATACAATTAAAATACAATCTAATGGTGTTATAAAAATTTATGAGAATACTGATTTTTTTTATGCTGAGGGAATGATTATGCGTTATTCTATGTTTTCAAACATGGATAACATCACGACAATAGACTTCAATAGCAACTTTGATACAAGCGATGTAACAAATATGTCTGGTATGTTTTATGGTGCTAGTAGTTTAACAAGTTTAGATTTAAGTAGTTTTAATACAAGTAATGTAATCAATATGAGATATATGTTTGGTACTGTTGATAGTTTAACAAGTTTGGACTTAAGCAGTTTTGATACAAGTAATGTAACAGATATGTCTGAAATGTTTTATAGTGCTAGTGGTTTAATAACCCTAGATTTAAGTAGTTTTGATGTAAGTAATGTAACGAATATGTCTTATATGCTCTCTTGGGTAAGTAACTTAACTACTCTTTATGTTAAAGACCAAGCAACGGGTAACTTGATAAAAGCAACTGAAGAGTTTCCTTCAGGTGTAAATGTAGTAGTGAAATAGATTATTTTAAATAAATTTTAAAAAATACTTGTCAAAGGTTAGGAAATATGATATTATTATATTGCTTAACTTTT
>CAYJJY010000092.1:0-1941 GCA_964370615.1 uncultured Muribaculaceae bacterium | reverse complement strand
CACGTACTACTGTACCAATAGCATGCATAGTTTTACCATCGTAAATAGATGTATAATCATTGTTCACATTCTTGTACGCTAAGAAGCAACCATCTTCTAGGATAACGAAATCTTGAGCTTCACAGAAGTCATACAATTCTTCAACAGCATCAATATAAGGGTTAGCCATCATCTTTTGTACAAATACAGAAATATGGTCTAGAGCTTCTTCACCTAAACCATCGTTACGTAATTTTTCTACAAAAGCATGCAATTTGTTTTGTTTAGTATCTAAATTTACAGTTACACCTGCAACTACAACACCACCTGTAGTAAATAGGGCCTTACCTTCTACGATGTGTTTTGTGACCTCTTTTAAAGCTAAAAGAAGTTCTACATCTTCGTTCTCAATAGCTTGTAAGATTTGTTCCATATAAGGACTGGATGTAGGGTATGTAACCATTTGCCCATTAATGATTACACCTAATGAACTGTTAGTCATGATTGTTTGCATAAATAATCCTCTTTAAATTTTTTGTTATGTGTTTACGTAATGCTTCAACTCTATGATTATAGTGCCAAGTTTGATTAGCTTTTCGTTCTATGGGAGCTTTACAATCTTTATAGTTATTATTGGCAACCATTTGTTCATAATCGTAAGGAGCTAATAAATTACGTATTTGTTGTTTATCAAAGAATAAATGAGAACCAGTATTCTCTGAGAAGTAAATAGTACTTTCAGCTATAGCTTCGTACTTTTCACCATACTTCTTTAATAGTTTAATTAATTTGTTGTTGTGAATAGCTTTATTCAAATTGGATTTAAATTTAGGTTTGAACAAATTATCAATATTGTTCTTAACAATAGCACAATTACGGTAATCATCAAACAAATTTTTAGGAATAATAGATAAAGATTTTAGGTACTTACTATATTCTTCCATGTCTAACTTAATAGGATTATCTAAGGCATTCACTTCTTTTCTATTTGAATCTGCAACACAATATATGTTAACAAATGTAAATTCAGTATCGTATTCTTTATTAATATACTCTACTAAAGAATTTGTTTTTTTAGAGAGCATTACATTGTCTGCTAACCACTTCCTTAAATGTAAGCTTAAATCAGCTCCTCTGTTTGCTACTATAATTATGTTCGCACCTGTATCTAACTCTGTATCAAGAGTGCCCAAAGAAACTAGTCCAGTAGTTGGACCTTTTGAATATCTGCTTTGGGTTATTCTAGTTTCTGCTGTACGTAATTGTTTTGTAGGATTCAGCAAAGCACTAGTTTTAATCTTAGCTAATTTAGCTCTACGAGTTAAAGCTTTATATGAGACATAATGTATGTCCATATCAAAATGTGTATTTAAGCTATTAATGAGCTTTTTATGGTTATCAACAAACACTTTAGCTTTTTGTTTGGAATACAGAATAGAGTCAACTTCAAAGTAACTACTGTATCTTCTTCGATTAGTAATTTCTACAAGTTTTTTAAAGTTAAACATGTATACCATTACATCAGTATCGTACAATGCTTGCAACTTCTTTGTTAATGTTCTTAACTTAGCTTTACTTAATATTTCAGAAGTCGGAACAAAAAATGTTTTGTAATTAGGGTCGAACACCATATCATTATTATAATGTCCATTAGAGCTAGTGTACTCATCCCCTTTAGCTTTACCCATGTACCATTCTCTTACACCTAGCCAACCACTAGTTTCGCTAGCTATCATTCTTAGTTTTTTATAATAGTTGAAACCTAGTTTAGGAAAACTAATGTGTTTATCAATTTTAATTTTTGTAGCTGCATTATATAGAAAGCTTGTAGGAGGTGCAGTTAAAATTAAATCAAATACTTCATCTTTGAAACTAAGAATGAACTCATTTAATTTAGTCGCTATGGTATCTGTTACTTGAAACGTTTCTCTATTAGGTGCTACAGAAAGAGTACCAATAGGA
>CAYJJY010000091.1:0-1972 GCA_964370615.1 uncultured Muribaculaceae bacterium | reverse complement strand
GGCCCAGAACTGAATTGCTATTTCATTATATCTTATTTAAAATAACATTTCAAGTGTTTTTTTAAAAAAAATTAATTTTTTTTGATTTTTTTTAACTTTTAAAGAAAAAATCAAATAAATGCTTAGAATTTTCATCATCTAAACTTTCTGGATGCCACTGAACCCCAAGGAAAAAACGTTTGTTTTTATCCTCAACAGCCTCAATAATACCCTTTAAAGCACACACCATTAAATCAGTATTATCTAAATAAAAACTATGTCTACTATTTACTAAAATAGTTTCTTTTTTTATAATTTGATATAATAAACTATTTTTTTTAATTTCAACATCATGAACATACATATCCAACTTGTTATGATCATCACCAACATAAATTAAATCACCACCAAAAGTTGCTCCCATTGTTTGCATCCCCAAACAAATACCTAAAACCGGTACATTTAAATTATATAAATAACTAACAATTAATTTATCAATTTCATAAAAATCACTACCACCCTGTAAAATAAAACGAGAACACATATCTAGTTGCTTTTTGATCTTGTTAAATTCTAAAATAGGGTCATTATCGATATCAATAAATATCCCCATAGGAATACAATTATAATTTCTGATAACTTCAATAACTTCATGGTTATACTTATTGTACTTTCTCTCGTCAAAATGTGGTCGACCAATAATCCCTACAAATTCCATAATAACACCTCTTATTATATATATATTAAAAAAGTATAATTTTGTTCCTAGGTAATATATATTAATAGGAGGCGTCTATGAAAATTAAAAATAACATTCCATTATTTATATTAATCAGCAGTTTTTTAGGAAGTTCAATAGGTATTTTAAATCCAACCCTAGCTTTAAATTTAAAACCATTAAGTGATATATATTTTAATTTATTATATACCTTCATAGTTCCGTTTATCTTTTTTGTACTAACCCAAACCATAATAAATTTAAAATGCAATATAAAAATTATGAAAATACTAAAAAAAACTATTACCATATTTGTGTTAACATCATTATTATCAGCACTTTTTATGCTACTAGTTATCTTGATAATAGATCCAACAAAAAATAGTAATATAATATTTTCTGTATTTTTTGAAACAATTGATATTGAAAACTATATAATTAATACTTTTGTTGGTGCTGATTTCATATCTTTATTCAATAAAAATAATTTATTACCACTAGTAATCATAGCAATAATTTTAGGAATAATCATCAATAAAAGTGAAGTTCCTAATTTGAAAAAAGTTCTAAATGATATTATGAAAATATTTTTAAAAATTATAGATAAATTAAGTTATTTGAATATTTTTGTTATATTTATAATTAGTGCAAATCTAATAAATCAAATAAAAAATAATTTTGTCGGAAATTACGCCTATGCAGTTATTGCATTCACAATTACCACCATAACTTTCTTTCTTTTATTTTATACCTTATACGCTTATATATCAAAAGGATTAAAAGGAGTAATAAACTTTTATAAAAATATAATACCATCAATAATAACAGCCTTTACAACCAATTCCTCATTAACAACATTACCCATAAATATAAAAACAGCAAACAAAATGAATATAAATAGTAAAAAAAGTCGCTTAATCTTAATTTTAGGAACTTTTATTCACGCCGAAGGAACCACAATGTCAATAATATTTAAAATTGTTTTTTTATTTAACATATTCAATGCACCATTTATTGGTATAAATAATTACATAATTGCAATCACATTAGCGCTAATCCTACCACTGTTTACAACTAAAACACCAAACGGAAATTTAATAAGTGATTTTATAATAATAACAGTATATGGTTTTAACCAGGTAGCACTTCCAATAATTACAACAGTAAGTTTATTAATAGAACCACTTGTTACAACTTTAAATGTCTGTGGTGATATCAGTAGTACCATGTTAATAACAAAAAACGAAAATAGTTACACTTAAATATTAAAAAGTT
>CAYJJY010000090.1:0-1999 GCA_964370615.1 uncultured Muribaculaceae bacterium | reverse complement strand
AGCATTTATTACTCTCGGAAGACTATTAGTCCGAGTTTCCTATAAATTTGGAGCGTTTTCTTAACAAATCACGAACTATGTTTCTTGATGAAACAATTATATCATAAATTATAAGTAATTCGCATTATTTTTTTTAATATGTTATAATATAGTATGTTTAATGAATATTAATATTAAATTATTAATTTTAGATTATTTTAGAGGAGGAATTTTATGCCACATATAATTTTAGAAAAACCAACTATTGAGAGAAAAAGTGATGCAATTGAATTTATAAATGAGTTCATACAACATAATTCTAATATAAATGGAACTGGAGCGCTTGATTCAAATGTTAATAATTATGAATGTTGGTTAGCTTCTTTAGATGATAAAGAAAAAGGTATTAGAACAGATGGTTTATATGGATCTGACACAACATATTTTGCTGTAAGAACTTGTGATAATAGGATTGTAGGAATGGTAAATATTAGACATGAACTAAATGATTATTTATTTAACTACGGTGGGCATATTGGAAATTGTGTAAGACCATCAGAAAGAAAAAAAGGATATGGAACAGAAATTTTATATTTAGGTGCAATAAAATGTTTAGAACTAGGGATCAACAAAATTTTAGTTACTGTTAATGTCGAGAATACAGGCTCAATAAAAGTTATAGAAAATAACTTAGGAATTTTAGATAATTGTGTTGAAAAAGATGGTGATAAAATCTTTAGATATTGGATTGATGCAGAAAAACTATTGGATTTAAAAAAAGAAATATTTAAGTTAAACTCAAAGTAAGTATACAAAATGATTTTTTTCTTAAATCATTTTTTTAATTTAATAGTAATTCCAACTATATGCAATGAAGAGGTATTACACTATAAGTACTATTTAACTTGATTTTTTCAATAAAAATATAAAATTCAGTTAATAAAAAAACGAACTAATTAAAGTTCGACTAATTTATCTATGGAGCGTTTTCTTAACAAATCACGAACTATGTTCCTTGATAGGTTAATTATACTTTATAAATTCTTTAATTTCAATATGTAAAATTAATAGAATTAAATTATTATTTTAATTTATTTCTTTCAGTTACATTGCAAAAAACAAAATCATTATTACTAACTAAAATAACTTTTCCTTCATTTTCAATTATGTATTTCAAATCTTTGTCTTTTTCATAAATAAAACTTACATTAGTTTTTACTCCATCAAAATGATCTTGTAAACAATAAAAATCGCCGTATTTTTTTGCTACTGTAGATAAATCTTTCATTATAATATTTTCTTTTCCTAAATCAATATTATAAGGAATTTCATTACCATTAAAATTAATATGTGGATATACTGATATATCAGATAAGTTTAATCCTTCTTCAATTTGGAATTCAGGATACTCAGCACTACATGGAGTAATAATAATATATTTTGACATATTCATTGCTCCAGCACTCATTCCTATAATTACTCCATCATAATTTTTAAGTAACTCTGTTAGGCCTTTTGATTTAAATAAATCTCTTTGTAAGAAAGGATTCCCCCCCATCAACATGACTAAATCAGAATCAGAAACCCAATTTTGTGCTTCTTCGCTAGTAACTTCGGGTGTAACGACTTTAACATCATCAAAAGTTATTCCGATTTTTTTAAAATGTTCTGTAAAAGCTGGCACATATGTAGAAAATGTTTTTTCCAGTTTTTCTTTTCTATTTGAACCGGGAATATAAACTATCCTTTTTGTTTGTTTTAAATCTGTTTTTAGATATTTTGAAAATTCTTCTTTAAACGCATTATTAATATCAAAACCACTGCAATAATAATTTTTTGACATAAAATTACTCCTTTCATCTACTTAATATTATACACTAAAATAGTAGATATTTCTAGTTAGTATGAATTTTCAAAACGTCCTCAAGTAAATTATAAATGTTTTAGTGATTAATCCTTATATTTGAATTTGTTGGGAGGACAAATTCAGTGCTTGCTATGACAAAGGTTTTTCATAAAC
>CAYJJY010000089.1:0-2034 GCA_964370615.1 uncultured Muribaculaceae bacterium | reverse complement strand
TTTACTTTAGAAGATTTACTTATTCTTGAAGATAAACAAACCATTGAAAACTTACTTAATCCATATAATCTTATAAGCAGATTTACTGATTGGAAAATGTTATCTAGAGAAGAAAGATAAAGTATTATAAACAAGTACATTGATAATATAGTTGTTGTTAAAAATAAAGATGATATAGATATTAAAGAGTTAAATATTAGAAAAGCATTTTATCAAGATATTATTGATAATCATGTTAACTATGAAACTCCACTTGATATGAAGTTATTTAAAGATGAAAATGGTGAATATGTAAAATTTAATCACGGTAAATATTATACAAGCAAAGAAGCTAAAGAATATTACAATAAATTAAATTCATTTCATGATGTTAATTACTATGAAACATCAGCAAATGAAACTTCATCTACTATCGGATTTGATTGTGAAAATGAATACGAAAAAACCATTAGACTATTACCTTTAAAAAATGATAATAAATATAAAAATAAAAATATTGAGTTTGGAATTTTAACAGTTAATTTAGAAAATGTTTTAAATTTTGATGGATTACCTTATTATACAGAAAAAAAAGTTATTAACTTTTAGAAAAGTGATATTATATTTGATATTGCTTTATTTAGTGTAATGCAAAGAAAAAATGAAGATACTAATATCAAAAATCATATTTTCTGATATCAATTTCGCAAGTGTGAAATAAGAATTGCACATATATAAACCCTTATAAAATAAGGCGATGTGATATATGTATGTGCAATTTCTCTTATCCTGTTTTTAAAATTCAAGTAATTATAAGCTAAATAATAAATATAAACGACAAGTTAATATTTGTTGATATTATCAAAAAATGTTATAATATCAGTAATTGAAAGGAATGTTATTATGATGGTATATTTAAGACCGCCAACTATAGAAGATTTACAGTAGAGAAAAAATGGTTAAAAGATTCTAAAACAACGGAGTATAACGCTGGCTATGATGTAAATCTAAAAGGTTATAATAAAGAAGATGGTATGGTTACTAAAACTGATGATGAAATGATAAAATGGTTTAATAATTGGAATAATAAATTACCTGAAAAGTATATAGCATTTATCTATGATGATAGCATTAACGAACCTGTTGGAGAAATATATTTTTACTTAGAAGATGAAGTAACAAAAAAAATAATAATAACAAAAAACATGTATTTAAAGGAGAATAATAATGAGAGATAATAATGAAGAAAAAATGATAGCCAATTTTTTAGAAAATTTTTCTAAAAAAAGCAATAACAGTAACACCAGTACACAATATCAATATACCAATATTAATTTAAAAGATGTAATAAATAACCCTACTGAATATATTATTCCAGAATGTTTAGATGCTTGTTATAAATTATGGGAAAAAAATATTGATACATTCATGGTCAGTAATTATGAAGATGACCATTTATATGTGTTAGTAGATAATCTTTCTGAAGAAAATGAAAGTTTATTTAAAAAATTAATAAGCCAATATCCTAATAATTTTTATTGGAGTGACTTTCGTCATTACTATGGCATTAGAGTTGATAAAATGACAACTCATTCATCAGAAAAATTAGCTTCACTAACTGATATTTTTCATATGCAAGATACAAAACAATATATCGATGGAATCTCATTTTTAAACAATTATAAATGTAGTGGCGGTGAATCTTTTATAAATGAATACGGTTACATTTGTTATAAGGAAAATCCTGTACATTCTAATGTTACACTTGAGAATGCTTTAATTGCAAGCGGAAAAGCAGGTATGTATGATCCTGAATCTGATAGAATTTATAATGATATTATTTTCAAAAATGGACATACAAGATATATGGAATATATTTCAACAAACAATAAAACAAAATAAATATTTATTTTTGTTTGAATTTGTTATATAATTAAATCAGTTAGTAGTTATTACTATCTATAAATAAAAGAAATAGTGGTTGTTGTACTTCAACCTCACTTGCTCCAATTGTTAACAACTTACGAACCAGTAATGGACTCGTAAGTTTTTTTA
>CAYJJY010000088.1:0-2071 GCA_964370615.1 uncultured Muribaculaceae bacterium | reverse complement strand
ACAATTTTATTTAATTGATTAATTATAAATTAAAAAAATACGATATTTCGTACCTTTTTATTTTATTATATTGTTAGATTATATTTTAAACCTCTATTTTAATTATAGTTTTTTACAGTAACTGTAGCTGCAGAAGTTAAACTTGCTCCACTTTTTATTGTATTGGTAACAGTATCATTAGGAACATATATATATCTTAAAGAATTACTATTATAAAACATTCTATATTTATCAGTTACTTTACTCATATTAAACAATGGCCCCAAATCTAAAGTAGTATATCCTGAACCATAGAACATCCATTTCATCGTTGTTACACTACTTGTATCAAATTTGTTTCCTAAAATAAGATTAGTTACACTATCAAGTTCGGCAAACATTCCCTCCATATTTGTAACCTTACTAGTATCAAATTGATCTCCTAAATTTAGCGTCGGTAATACATATAAATCAGAAAACATTCTGAACATATCTGTTACATTACTTGTATTAAATTTGTCTCCTAGATTTAGACTATTTAAACTCTCTAAAGCTCCAAACATCCAAGTCATACTTGTTACTTCGCTTGTATCAAACTTATCTTTTAAATCCAAGTTTAATAAATTAGAATTTCCTCCAAACATCCCTGACATATCTGTAACACTACTTGTGTCAAATTTTTCTCCTAAGTATAAACTTCTTAAATCACAACCAGAAAACATAAACGACATATCTGTTACATTACTTGTATCGAAGTTATTCCCTAAATTAACACTAGTTAATTTTAAGTTATTGGTAAACATGTAAGCCATATCTGTAACATTACTTGTGTTAAATTTTTCTCCCAAGTTTATATTTGTCAAAACTTCATTAGCTACAAACATACGATTCATATTAGTTACGTTGCTTGTATCGAAATTATTTAAATTAATCGTTGTTATGTAATCAAGTTTTTGAAACATTCCATTTGTTATTATTTCTGTTTCATCAAAATTAACACCTGAATTTTCATGAGCATATATCACACCATTAGCCTGAACTCTAAAAGTTGTTCCATCTACATAACCGACTACACTTCCATCATTATATAGTGATAAATCTCTTTTTTCTGTTGCTGTTTCATAATTCGTAATACTTTCTTCAAACACTATGGTATTTATATTAGTATAACTTGGCAAAGATTTGACTTCAGAATTAAAAGTGTGACCATCTACTATATAATTTCCTATTGCTACTTCTCTAGTCGCTGAAGCTTGTGCTCCATTGTTTGATGTCACTGTACAACTTACTTGATGTTTACCTTCACTTAAAGATGAAATATTTACAGGTGAACATGTTACAGTTCCTAGTACTGCACCATATTGTATATCAAACAGCGTAGACGTTTCTAACACTGTTCCTTGTAAGTAAGATCTTATTTCACTTTTCGGAGTTATTGCGACTGTTGTTTTATCTATGTTATAAGTAATACAATTTGTACCTGTTGAAGTATTATTTCTAATTCCAATAGCACAAACTTTAGTTGTTTCCGTTAAAATTATAGTTGTTGCATTGCTACTTACTTCTATATTAGGAGTACAACTATCTTCTAAACAGTATTTTAAGCTTTCTCCCGTTGTACTTATAGTAACTTCTACATCTGTTGTATACCACCCATTATTTTTTTGACTATTAGTTGATTGATTTACTGAAAATGGCAAACACTCTTCTATTGTTTTGACATTATTATCTATTTGAATTCCGCTATCTTCAAAACCTTTTGTATAGCATACACCATCCATAAATATAGAAAGTTCTACTTTACCAGAACTATTAATTTTTAAATTTCCAGCTGTTGGTTTTTCATTTGTTGTTTTTATATAATCATATAAATTATCTATTCCGTTAAATTTTGTTTTAGCCTCTAAAATACTTGGGTCTTCAGATAGAAAAGAACTAGCATATAAATTATCTGCTCCTGACAAAATCAAATTCACTTCAGATAAATTAGCTGACTTTCTAGATTCTTCAATAACCTCTAAAATTATCGGTGTAGCTATTAATGCTACTATAGCTAAAATAATAATAACAGCTAATAATTCAATTAAAGTAA
>CAYJJY010000087.1:1616-2109 GCA_964370615.1 uncultured Muribaculaceae bacterium | reverse complement strand
AAACTTTTCATAACTATTTCTAATTGTAAATATTTAAATGTAGCTATAAACCCTTTTGGTTTTGATGCTTCACCATCTTTAATCGAATTAACCAAAAAGTTGTTATGAATTTTATTTTTAGTATCAAATGAAGCAACTGCACCAGTAAATCCTTGCGAAGTAAATATTTTATTAGAATATTGGTCTGGAGCTAAATATTTTTCAGGTCGCGCATCTTTCACATACATTCCAGATAAAGTCATATTTTTTCTAATAGAGTTAGGAAACTTAACTTCACTTAACTCATCAATTGTTTTTTTGTCAATTATATGTTTAAATTTATCATAATTTATATAATTAACTGAAAACAAATTTTTAGCAACATTAATTAAATCTTCACTAGTTGAAAAGACACCAGCTGAGCCAATGTTTTCATTAAACAGTTTGGCTTTAGGATCATGAGGTAGGTTTAGGTTATTTCCATTCCCAGCAACTATTCCAGTAGGATTTATTA
>CAYJJY010000087.1:0-1606 GCA_964370615.1 uncultured Muribaculaceae bacterium | reverse complement strand
CTCATTTAAACCAAAAGGTTTTAGTAAGAACTTTTCCATTATATCATGATAAGTCATATTACTGTTTAATTGCTTATTTACTTGTTTTGTTATTATTTGGGATAAAATTATAATACCTATATCACTATATGTATTCATTGTTTTATCATTTGAATAAAGATAAACAGTTTCTAAAATTTTTAATGCTTCTTCTTTATTTTTTCCATCAGCTACACGATTTTTTGTCCTAGACTCACCACACATAAGAAGCACTTCAGATATAGTAAAATCACCATAATTTAAATAAGTTGAATCTAAATTAGCTAATTTATCAGTTAAACTTATAAATCCGTATTCTACTAAATTATAAATTAAAAATAAGGTTAACATTTTATTTATAGATGCAATATCAAACTTTGTTTCAGAATTAATTTCTATATTTTGATTATTAGTTCCTGAAAAATATTTTAGTTTATATTCTCCTGTTTTTGTAGGCATATATATTCCTAAGCTAAGCCCAGTAGCATAATTAACCCCTTCTTCATTTTTAGAATCTAAATATTCTGAGATAATTTGCTTTATCTTTATGGAAATACTGTCAATAAATTGACTTGGATTTTGATTTCCAATATGCTTCAATTCGTTTTCAATTTGATTTTTGTATTGTAAAATACTTTTATCAGATCCACTTTTAATCAAATCTTCTAATTGCTCATCAATAAACTTTTTCATTTTATCACCTTTATAAATTATACATTATTAGCCCTTATATTTCAATTAAAGATAAAATTTTAATTATATTAATCTTTCATGATTAAAATTACTCATTTATCCATTGAACTTTTTTGCAAAGTGAGTTAAATAGGATTATTTATTACATAATGTAACTACACACTCAACATGGGTAACATTTCCTCTGTGAATATATGGTAGGTTCTTGTTTACTCGTAAAAAGATATATTTTCTTATGCTCCAATTCAACTAAGACTGTTTACTATGAATAAATCGCATTATAATTTTTTTGTAAATATGTAACATTCGCCATATATCGAATTATCACAATTTTTTTGTTCTTTATTTTTAACAGTAGTTGTATAAATCAATTCACAACCTAAGCTTTCATAAAACTTATAATTACAGGATTCATCTGTCAATATCATTAAAGTTTTAAGATTATTCTTTTTGGCTCTAGCAAAAACTTCTTCTATTAATTTTTTACCGATCTGCTTTCCACGATATTTTTTTTCAACGATAAGTATAGTTATTTCTCCGTCTACTTTATCCTCTATTTCTTTTGGTGCAAAAATATAATTTTTTTCGTATTCTTTTAAACCTTTTAGATTCTTGATTTTTTTGCTTTTATATAGCTTATTTCTAATGAACCTAAATAGTTTTTTTCTTATTTTATGTTTGTTTGGAATGTTTTAGAATAACCGCAATAACCTATTAACTTGCCTTTTTCTTTATATTTAACAAGTTCTTCAGTTACACATAAAATTTCCATCAAATATATCCAAGCACAAATATTCCCTTTTGATTTTGAAGGTGTTTTACCTAAATCCCATTCATCATTAAGCATTTTAACTGCTCTTCTATATTCAAAAATATTTAACATATGTATCTACTC
>CAYJJY010000086.1:0-2204 GCA_964370615.1 uncultured Muribaculaceae bacterium | reverse complement strand
GCTAATCATGCTTACAATATTCACATTATTGAAAGTTCAAAATTTAAAACTAACATGATTAAGATAAATTTTAAAAATAAATTAAAAAAAGAAAACATTACTTATAGAAACTTATTATCAAAAATATTAATGCATTCTAACCAAGAATTCAGTACAAAAAGAGAATTAGAAATTAAAACAGAGGAATTGTATAATTTAAGTGTTGGAATTACCTCGACTATATCAGGTAATCATTTAGTAACTTCATTTAAAGCAGTTTTTTTAAATGAGAAATATACGGAAAGAAATATGAATTATGAGTCGATAAAATTTTTCTTTAATTTAATTTTCAATCCGATTATTAAAAATAATAATTTTAAAGACTTTGAATTAGTTAAACGTTTAGTTGCGGATGAAATCTTAACTTTTAAGGATAATAAATCAAAATTGGCTAGTGTCAGAATGATGGAAAATATGATAGAATCATTTCCTCATCGTTCAGTTGGTTATATTGAAGATTTAAAACAAGTAACGAATGAGAAATTAGTGTCAAAATATAAAGAAATGATAAAATCTGATAATATCGATATTTTTGTAATTGGAAATATAGATAGTGAAATTATAAAAACTCAAATTGAGAAATTAATAAAAATAAATACTATTAAAAGAAATAAAGAACTCCATTATTTAGTTCATAAAAAAAATTTAAAAATTCCTAAAATTATTAAAGAACAGGATAATATTAAACAAGCTAAATTAGTAATAGGAATTAAATTATATGAATTTAGTGAATTTGAAACAAAATATGTCTTACCTTTATATACATTTATTTTAGGTGGCGGTCCTGATTCGAAATTATTTAAAAATGTTCGTGAGAAAAATAGTTTATGTTATAGCGTAAATGCCTCTTATAGTGCTGTTAATAGTTCTATTATAATAAAGGCAGGAATAAATAAAGATGATTTTAAACAAACACTATCTTTAATAAAACAACAGATTAAAGATATGAGTAAGGGTGTAATTGATGAGAAGGATTTAAAATCAAGTATTACAACTTATGAAAATTCAATAGAAGATATAAAAGACAGTCAAGGTGCTATTATTAATATTTATGAATCTTTAGAATATTTAAATACTGATACAATTGAAAAAAGATTGGAAGAAATAAAAAAAGTTACTTTAAATGATATTATTAAAGTGGCTAAGAAAATTAAACTAGATACTATCTATGTTTTAGAAGGAGCAGATCATGAAGAAGAGTAATTTAAAAAAATTAGATTTAGAATTATTCGAAGAAACTTTGGAAAATGGGCTTAGTGTCTATATAGTACCGCTTAAAAATGTTAATAATATCTACACTACCCTATCAACTAAATTTGGCTCAAATCAAATTGAATTCACAACAGATAAAAAACATAAAGTTCCTATTGGTATAGCTCATTTTTTGGAACATAAATTATTTGCTCAAGAAAATGGTGTTGATCCTTTTACTTTTTTTAGTGAGAATGGCGCTGATTGTAATGCTAATACAAATAATGAAAAAACAACTTATTTATTTTCTGGGCCTAATAACTTTAAGGAAAATTTGAATCATTTATTAAATTATGTATATTCACCATATTTTACTAAAGAAAATGTTTTAAAAGAACAAGGAATCATCGAACAAGAAATAAAAATGTATCAGGATGATCCTGAAACTGTTATGTATGACAAAATTTTAGAAAATACTTTTCATGAACACCCTTTAAAATACTCAATATTAGGAACTAGTGAAAGTATTAAAAAAATTAATGAGAAAGATTTATATTTGTGTTATAATTCTTTTTATCACCCTAGTAATATGTTTTTAATTATTACAGGAAATGTCGATCCTAAAAAAACTATTGAGTATATAAAAAATAATGAGAAAATAAAAGAACTAAAACCAAAATCGAATATTAAATTAAAAAAATATAATGAGGAAAACAGTGTAGTTAAAAAAGAAGAAACTATCAAATTAAATGTTTCCTTACCAAGAGTTGCTTTCGGGATTAAGATTAAGATTGAGCAACAAAATTTGTATCAATCATTATTATATAATTCAATTATCTTTGATATAAATTTCGGAACAACATCGTTGTTTAATGAAAAATTAATTAATGATAAAATAATAAATTTTAATTTAATGAATGATTATATTATTTCAGATAATCATATGCTATATTTATTAGAGGGTGAAACAAAAT
>CAYJJY010000085.1:0-2242 GCA_964370615.1 uncultured Muribaculaceae bacterium | reverse complement strand
ACCTTCCCATCTAATTGAATAAGGAGGATTTGATACTATAGCATCAAATGGTTCATCACTAATATTAAGTGGTTTGATTAATGTATCTCCTAGTGTTATATTAAAGTTATTATAGTTAATATCATGTAAAAACATATTAATACGACATAGGTTATATGTTGTTAAATTAATCTCTTGTCCATAAAACCCTTGCTTAACATTTTCTTTTCCTAATACTTTTGCAAATTTAAGTAATAAAGACCCTGAACCACAGGCTGGGTCATAAACTTTATTAACTTCTTTTTTATCAATTAAAGTTATTTTTGCTAACAATTCTCCTACTTCTTGAGGTGTAAAGAACTCTCCTCCTGATTTACCAGCATTAGATGCATACATGGTCATTAAATACTCATAAGCATCACCGAATGTATCAATAGTATTATCTTTATAATCTCCTAGTTTTAAACTACCTATTGTATCTAACATTTTAACTAGTTTAACATTTCTTTCTGCTACTGTATTACCCAGTTTAGCACTATTAACATCTAAATCATCAAATAACCCTTTAACATCAGCTTCTGATGGTGTTCCTTTAGCAGATGATTCAATATTTTTAAATACATTTGTTAATGTAATATTTAAATCAACATCTTCTTTTGCTTTTTTTCTTACATTACAAAATAATTCACTTGGTAAGATATAAAAACCTTTTTCTTGTAATGTTTCTATTCTTCCAAATTCAGCTTCTTCATCACTTAAATTAGAATACTTAAAATTAGTTTCTCCTAATTTAATTTCTATTTCATTTAAATAATTTTCTAAATTTTCAGATATAAATCTATAAAACAAAAATCCTAATACGTATTGTTTAAAGTCCCATCCATCAACAGAACCTCTTAAGTCATTAGCCATTCTCCATATAGTTTTATGCAATTCATCTCTTTCAATTTCTTTTTTGTTACTCATACTCATTACCTCTTTAACATTCTAAACATATATATTGTATCATATTATTTAGCAAAAATTACCATGTATGTGGTTCTTTAAAACATTTATATGCATCATCAGTCATTATCCGTTGTTTAAATTCTTCAGAAGTTAGTAAAAAGGGTTCGTAAAGTTTATTTTCATTATAAAAAAACGGTTGTTCCCATTTTAACCCATTCGAATCCTCATAAATTAAAGATAATGTACTTCCAGGAAAGTTCTGCATTAAATATTCTTCACAATAATAAATCTTAATACATACTTCTTCACCTATAAATATTCTTTTATCTAATAAAGCATCATAGCATAAATACTGATATTTAAAAACATCTCTTATATATTTATATTCAGTTACTAAAAGTTCTCTTTTATTGCATCCTATGACATGCAAATGATTAATTGTTGATTTACCAACGTTTTTAAAAATAAATGTTTTACTTTTATAATTAGATAAATCATAAATTTTTTCAGGAAATTCTATTTTTAATTTTCCATTTACAAAAACAGCATATAATGGAATTACTGCTACATCCAAATCCGCACTCTCAATATCACCTAGCTTATTAGGTTCAATTTTTAAATCAGGTTTGTTTTTAATCTTATTATTTTTTTCTTGCTCTCTATGTATGAACATCTCTAACTTTCTATTTTTGCTATTAGTGTTGATAGATAAGATAACAGCTATTGCACTAAGAACAATAGAAATGAATTCAAATATATTGTTCGATAAAAAACTAATTATTTCTTTCATGTATTTACCTCCTTACAAGTTTTAAATTATACTTTCAACTTCAAACAACGCTTCCTGTAAATATTTTGAATTATATAATAAAAATGGTGGAATATTGCAAGATGTACAATGATTAAAACTGTTAAACAATTGCTTATAGTTTTTATAAAATTCCACTAATTTATGAGTTTCATCAATAAGAATTAACTTATTGAATAAATCACTAAGTTCTCTATATTTAATTTTACCTAAATGAATCCACATTTTATATTCTAATTCTCTTCTTATTTTTAGTGCAACCATATATTTCCAAATAAGCAAATTAAGTAAATCTTTATCTTTAATTAGACTTTCTTTATTTTTATTATTAATAGATATTAATTCTAAATCAAAATAATTACTTGGTAATTTTTTAAAACAATCTTCAACGCTCTTATTTTTAATTTTTAAATTAGTGAAAGAAAAAGCATTTACATTTAATTTAAACAACTTGTTTATTGAAAGACTTATTCTTCTATGATTAATACCCTCAGAAATTAAATTATA
>CAYJJY010000084.1:0-2267 GCA_964370615.1 uncultured Muribaculaceae bacterium | reverse complement strand
TGATACTAATGAATAAAATAGAAAAAATGATTAAAGAAATGTGTCCTAATGGAGTGGAGTTTAAGAAGTTATGTGAGGTGTTTACCATTAAAAATGGCTATACACCTTCTAAAAGTAATGTTGATTTTTGGAATAATGGGACAATACCTTGGTTTAGATTAGAAGATATAAGAAAAAATGGGCGTATTTTAAATAGTGCTATTCAAAATATCACAAGTAAAGCAGTAAAAGGAAATTTGTTTCCAAAAGATTCTATAATTTTATCTACTACGGCAACTTTAGGAGAACATGCATTAATACAAGTACCTTTTATTTGTAATCAACAATTAACAATTCTTTCGTTAAAAGAACAATACCAACAATTTTTTGATATAAAATTTGTTTATCATTATTTTTTTCTTCTTTCTACTCAAGTTAAACTTTGTGCTAATGTAGGTGGGGGATTACCAATAGCAAGTATTAAAAAAATAAGTGAATTGACTATTCCTGTTCCACTACTTGACATCCAAAATGAAATTGTTAAAATATTAGATACTTTCACAGAATTAAAAGCAGAATTAGAAGCAGAATTAGAAGAGAGAAATAAACAATATGAGTATTATCGAAAAAGCATGATTTACGATAGTTCTTCATGTAAAATGAAACCGTTAAAAGAACTTGCTGAAGTAAAAAGAGGAGTAAGAGTAGTAAAGAAACAACTTTTGGAACAAGGAGATATTCCTGTCTTTCAAAATAGTCTAACCCCTTTAGGTTTTTTCGATAAATCAAACTATAACAGTGATACAACCTTCATAATTAGTGCTGGTGCAGCTGGTTCGATCGGTTATAGTAATTGTGATTTTTGGGCTGCGGATGATTGCTATGTTTTAAAAATTAAAAGTGAATTGAATAGTAAATATTTATACTATTGCTTATTATGTCAACAAAAGTTCATAAACTCTAATGTAAGAAGAGGTAGTATACCTAGAATAGGTAGAGAAATAATTGAAAACATTAAAATCCCCTATGTTTCTTTATCAGTTCAAAATAGCATTGTTGAAATTTTAGATAATTATGATTTTCTATGTAATGATTTAAATTTCGGATTACCTGCTGAAATAGAATATAGAAAAGAGCAGTACGAATATTACAGGAATAAGTTATTGTCATTTGATGAAATGAAGGTGTAATTTAAAATGAAAATTGGGATAATTACAGATACAAATATTTTGGATTCAAAAGATAAACGCTTGTTGAATGATAGACCTTTTTATGGTAAGGCATATACAATTCTAAATTACATTAAGTATCTGAAATTGGTAGATGAATCTTTGGAATTAGTTTATTTGATGCCTAAAATTGTTTATGAAGAATTATTTGAACATAAAAATAAAGCTCTTAACGATAGTTATGAAGAATTACAAAAATTAACAAAATCTTTATCAACTTGGGTAACTGTAGACCATATCAGTTCTGAAATTCCTTTTAAATTACAAACACATCGTGAGAAAGGGCAAAAACTATTTAAAATACTAGATCCTAAATTTTCTAATGAGGAGATACAAGTTGCTTTGAATAATATAATTAAAAAGAAACCACCTTTTGATAAAATTGAAAAGGATAAAGTTGATTCAAATATAAAAGATTACTTTATATGGAAGTCAATTGTTTGTAGCGAACTAAATGGATATGATAAAATATATTTTTTTAGTAATGATAATATTTTTGAAAATAATAAAGCATTATTTGAAACTGAGTTCACTAATGTATTTCCGAATACAGAGTTGATTATGAAAAAATTGGGAGAACCAAATAAATGTCTTGATTTCTTTATCAGTTCAGAAAAATTAGAAAAATTAAAATATGGTGATGTTTTTGATCCTAAATATTTATTAACATTTTTGAAAGAAGCAAATTTAGATTTTGGTAAGGTATTATATGATAAAACTGATGATAGTGTTTTTTTAACGAAAGTTTATCTTGAAAGTTTATCTATTGATGATGTTGATTATGAGGTTGCTAAATTTGAAGAAAATGTGATTGAGGCGAATGTTGGTTTCAGCACTTATATCTATGAGTTAAGCAAAGATATTCAAGCATCTAAGCCATTGAGTGTTAAAGTTAAATTAGTATTTAAAATCAATGATGGAAAACTATATTTTTGTAAGCATGAAATTTTAAATTGTGAATTCGAAAAAACAATCCTTGAAGCTGTTGAATCACTTATGAGCATACTTAAAAAAAGTACAGAAAATATGATTGCTAATGATTATTTTTTAAGATTTATA
>CAYJJY010000083.1:0-2281 GCA_964370615.1 uncultured Muribaculaceae bacterium | reverse complement strand
TCACCTCAGCATTAACACTATTTAAGTTTAAAAAGAACATTGTTAACATAATTGTTATAAATAATTTATTTTTCATTTTATCATACCTTTCCTCGATAGAACTTATTATAACACATATTTTAATATTTGCAAATTTTATTTTAATATACAAAAAAATTTAAGCATTCACTTAAATTTTATAATATTTTTAATATGCACCTTTTGAATAAGTTACTTCATAACTATGAGTATAAATTTCAAAAACAATTCCAAATGGATCTTCAACATAACACATTTTATACGGCTTTTCACCTGGATAATATTCTTTAATTGGCATACGTTGTTTCCCACCATTATCAACTATTTTTTTAATCATTCCTTCAATATCAGGATCTTGAATCGAAAAATGGAAAAGTCCAGTATTTTGGTATTGAAATTCTTGTCTTTCTTTATCATTACCTGCAAACTCAAATAATTCAACTCCAATAGCATTTGACGTTACCATATGAGCTATTTTAAAATCTCCATGACCTTTACCAAATACTTCTCCACACATAATTCCTATTGCTGAGGTATTTTCCTCTTTAACAACCGAAGGTTCCATTACTATGTACCAACCCATAACTTCGTGATAAAATTTAACCGCCTGTTCTAAATTAGGTACAGACAAACCTATATGAGAAAATGCTCTCGGATAATTCATATTTCTTCCTCCTTTTTTATATTATATCTCCCAACTTATTATTAATACAATAACGTACTTTTTTGTACCTACTTATCTTCTAAAATGATTTCATTTTTTAAAGCATACTCTTTTGAAAAATTACAAAAACTTTCAACAAGAGGTATAAGCTCTTTGTAGTACTCTGATAAAGAATATTTGACATTTAAAGGCTTTTCACTTATAACTTCTCTTATTAGTATATTACTTTGTTCCAATTCTTTTAACTGAGTTATAAGCATTTTATGAGTAATATCGGGAATACCTCTTTGTAATAAAGAAAACCTATCATCACCATTTAAAATATGCCACAATATTCTCATTTTCCACTTCCCACCAAGTAAATCCATTGATAACAATAATGCACATGTATATTGATTTTTTACTTTCATAATAACCCTCCAATCACTTATAATTCAATTATAACACGATTTAATTAAAAAAATAACTATCTTAATAATTATTAAAATACTTGTAAATCAAAACCAATAAATGCTAAAATAATATTAAGGAGATTACTATGTACAACAATATAAATGATTTAATAAAAGATTTAAATAAGTGCCAAGAATGTGAAAAGATTTTTGGATTTAAACCTCATCCAATTTTTTTAGGAAACGAAAACTCTAAAATAGTCCAAATTAGTCAAGCACCATCAGCTACTGTTCACAAAACCTTAAAACCATTTACTGATAAAAGCGGCGATAAATTAAAATATCAATGGTACCAAATCACTGATGACCAATTTTATAACCCAGATAATTTTTACATAGCAGCTTTAGCCCATTGTTATCCAGGAAAAGATGCAAGAGGAAATGATAAACAACCACCTAAAATATGTTATGATAAATGGATAAAAGAAGAATTAAAATTAATAAATAATAAATTATTTATATTGATAGGTTCAAAAGCAGCAAAAAAATTCTTTCCAAATGACGATTATAATACACTGATTTTTAAAGATAATTACATTAACAACACCTTAACTTTAGTACTTCCACACCCATCCCCTTTGAATATTAAATGGTTTAAAGACAACCCTAACTTTTTAAAAGAAAGATTACCAGAAATTAGAAAAATAATAAATTCAATTTTAAATCAAAAATAATCCAGTCTAATGACTGGATTTATTTTATTACTACATATATTTATCTTTAATTATTTCAACCCATTTTTTCGTATCAGGAAAAGTTTCAAATGAAGAACTTTTTATTTCATCAACAGTAAACCAATTAATACCATCAGTTTCCTTCTCATTTAAAATCTCACTACCACCAACAATTTTAGCAGCATATATAAAATCCATATGAATATGATCTTCTTTAACCATATTCTTTTGTAAAGCTAAAGGTCTTATATAATCATCACTTCTAGGAAATCTATCCCCTAACAATTCAACCTCATAACCAGTCTCTTCCAAAGTCTCTCTAATAGCAGCTTCTTCAGGATCTTCATCCATATCAATATGACCACCTGGTTGTAACCACTTTCAAAATTTTTTATGCTTTATAAATAAAAACTTTCCTTCCTCATTCATAACAAAAACACAAACACCAAAATGTTTAACTATTTTTCCCATAA
>CAYJJY010000082.1:0-2290 GCA_964370615.1 uncultured Muribaculaceae bacterium | reverse complement strand
GAATGTTGTAGTAAGCTAAATTATTATTTAACGCTTGATATAAATTTGGATAAATGCCTGTTTTTATACTTGTGAATTTTACAAAGTAGTAGTAAACTTAATCAAAGAGGTATTTTATTTATGGATAAATTAAAAGTACACTTAGAAAATTGTTATGGAATCAATAAGCTTGAATATGAATTTGAATTTACAAATGTTGATATTCGTAATGCAAATCTTTATGCTATCTACGCCTCAAATGGATGTATGAAAAGCTCTTTCACGAAAACCTTTGATGATATTGTTAATGGCAAAAATACTGTTGATATATTTTATCCAGACTCTACTACAAAAAGAGAATGCCTTTCTGATATAAAAGAAATTCTCCCAGAAGAAATTTTTATAATACATCCTTTTGATGAAAGTTATAGTTCTAAACAAATGTCAAAGCTTTTAGTAAACGAAAAATTAAAAATAGATTACGATACAGCCTTAGAAAAGGCAGAAGAAGCAAAAAAAGTTTTTCTTTCAAAACTAAAAGAGATATCAAAATTTGGAGGGAAAACGGATTCTCCTGAAGCAGAATTATGCAAAGTGTTTGGTTATTCTGGCAAAGACTTTGCTAAACTTCTAGCTCATATAAAAACAAGTATCCCACAGGATTTAAATCTTAAACTACAGTCCATCGACTATGGGAAAATAACAAGTCAAAAAGTAGAAGATTTTTTATTAAGCACAGATATTTCAAAAGACATTAAAGAATACGTAAATAAATATGACCAGCTGATTGAAGAGTCTCCAGTTTTAACGAAAACATTCAATCATTCCAACGCGGGAATTACAACAAAAACTTTAAATGATACAGGTTTTTTTGGGGCTAAGCATTCTGTTAATCTAAATATAAATGACTCAAAAAAAGAATATTCTTCATATGAGGATTTGAATAATTTTCTTAAGGAAGAACAGTCTAAACTTTTATCAGAACCTGAGTTGGCAAAAAGATTTGAATCAATTGATAAAAAATTAAAAAATGCTGAGCTTCGTGCCTTAAGAGATTACTTATATGAAAACCAGTGGCTTTTATCCGAAATTGTGGATTTCCCACAATTCAAGAAAAACATTTGGTATGTATATTTAGAACTTTGCAAGCAAGAAATGGATGCTTTTTTAGATATAATTGAGCATAACAAAAAAATTGTTGAGGAGATTATTGAACAGGCAAAAGAAGAAAAAACACAGTGGTCAAAAGTAGTAGAAATCTTTAATGAACGATTTAGTGTTCCTTTTACGCTATCAATTGAAAATCAAGATGACGTTATTCTTCATAAATCAGTTCCAAATGTAAAATTTAAGTTTGATAACAAACAAAATCCTGTAGAAGTAGATGAAAGCACATTACGAAAGTCAATTAGTCAGGGCGAAAAAAGGGCTTTATACCTTCTAAACATTTTATTTGAGATTGAAAGCAGAAAACCTTTTACTACGCCTCTTCTTTTTATTGTAGATGATATTGCAGATTCATTTGATTATAAAAACAAGTATGCCATTATAGAATACTTATATGCTTTAGGAAAAGATAAAAATTGTAAAATGATAATTCTTTCTCACAATTTTGATTTTTACCGAACTATAGCAAGCCGCATGGATATTTTCCGCTCTCACCGATTATTTGCACGGCGTAGTGACCGAGAAATTTTTTTATATGAGGAAAAATATCAAAAAGATCTTTTTTTATATTGGAAAAACAATTTGAATAACAATCGAACTATGGCAATTGCTAGTATTCCTTTTGTTAGGAATTTAGCAGACTATATGGGATTTAAATCCGAATCAAAAAAGCTTACATCTTTGCTTCATATTAAGAATGACACCTTTTCGATGAGATTCAAAGATTTGGAGAAAATAAACAACACAATAATACACACCACCAAACCCATAAAAAATGAAACAGAGGTTGTTTATGACTCCATTATGGCAGAAGCTAATAATCTTTTTACAAACAAAGAGAATAATGATGTTCTTGAACTTGAAAATAAAATTGTTTTATCAATTGCTATACGTCTTTTAGCTGAAAGCTTTATTATAAAAAAACTCAATGACAAACAATTCGTCGATTCTATTACAGAAAATCAAACACAAGAACTTGTCAAAAGATTTATAGAACTATTTCCCAATGAGACTGAAACAATTAGAATTCTTGAAAGCGTAAATATAATGACCCCAGAAGGTATACATTTGAACTCTTTTATGTATGAACCAATTCTAGATATGTCACCAGCACAATTATTTAGACTATATGACGAGGTATGTA
>CAYJJY010000081.1:0-2359 GCA_964370615.1 uncultured Muribaculaceae bacterium | reverse complement strand
TATCGTTAAAATTAGGCTTGAAATAAATATTATTTAATACAACACTTTGTTCTTTCACTAAGCCATTTTGATAAAATGTAGTTTCTTTTGTTTCACTTTCTCCACTCAGTTTTATAGTTGTCTCTTTAACAACGCGCATCATTTTATCATATTCGTACTTTGTTACTGTTCCGTCTTTAGCAATTTTTTCTTCAAGTACTCCTGTTTGCGAATAAATAGTTTTTTCTGTCAAGCCGGTAAAGTCGGTAAACTTTATTACATTATTAAACCTATCATACTCGTAAAACAATTCTTTATACTGGTTGCTAGTAAGCGACAGTCCTTCAAATGATTTGCTCGATAGCACATTACCAGCCGCATCGTACGTATGCTTTGTGTGTATAGCATTAGTATTTGTGGTATATGTATACGTGCTTGCCAACCTACCCATTGCATCATAATAATTGCTTATTACTTTGTCTTCTTGCTCATTAATTGAACTAATCTTCTCTGTAATTTGTCCACAATTATCATAAATGTTTTTTATTGATGCAGTTTGGAGCTCTTCGCCTATTTTTACACCTTTTGCATTATATAAACTTTTTATGCAAAATGGATAATCCGTTTTGATAAGTCTGCCGACTTTGTCATAGTAATAAATAGTCTTATTTCCATCAAAATCAATTGAGCATATTTTTTGTCCAAGTGAATTATACTCAATAGTATGAAATAAATCCTTTGATTTTTCTTCATCATTTTCAATGTAAATGTGCTCTTTAATTGTTTTTACTTTGCGCTTTGCATAGTCGTATTCATATTTTAGTGCAACTCCATCTCCATCTATTTCCTCAATTAAGTTGCTGGATAAATCATAACTATTTGCATAGCTTTTTTCATCTGCAATATACTTTGCAATTTCATTGCCTACAATATCTGAATATACTTTTACTACAAGATTTTCACCATCATCATTTGAGTGCACTGTAGTAACTACTTCGCTTACTTTAATTGTCTCTTCTACATCATCCGGTTGATATGTAAGTAACTTATACGTCACAGATTCTACATAGTTTGCCTCGTTATTACGTTTGCAAACCAGCCTATTCAGCCCATCATATTCATAGAGCATTTCTTGCGCTACAGTGTTTTTTCCACTGTATGTAGTTTCAACAATTTTGTTAAAATATTCATCATATTCATAACTTACAGCTAAAATATCTTCATCCGATTTTTTTTCACCGTTTGCAATGTACGCTGCCTTATCTGCACCTAATTTTGTATATTCAACTCTGGTAAAATATCCATTTGCGCCTTTTGTAGTAATGGTGTTGTCCTTGTCCTCATAAAAAACACACTTTTCTGCTCTTGCATTTTCCACCAACGGGTATTGTACCCTAACTACTCTTCCTATTGCATCGTACTCATAAAACGTGTCATTGCCAAGCTCATCAATCTGTCTTGTGACATTACCAAAAATGTCATATTCACTCTGTAGTATTATATCGTTAGCTTCTCCGTATATATCTTTAACATCTACTACTTTAATTGTGGTTGGAAGTTGCACGAATTTGCTATTATATTCGTAAGTTTTTTCAACATACTCTTCTTTCTTGTCCAAATCATATTGACGCTCTTCCACCAACAGGTTGTTTGAGTCGTAAATATATTCAATTTTTTCTTTAAGAGTGGTTATTTCACCGTGCTTTTCAAAAATGGATTTTTGAGCAAGTAATTTTTTGTCATCGCTCAAAGTGCTTTTTTCAATAATATACTTATTGTCACCAATATTTACTTGCGTGTTAACAACTGTTGCAAAATCATCATACTCATAACTTCTTATAGTGTTATACTTTGGAAAATCTGTAAACATCTTGCTTTGCTTTATCAAATTTGCTGTTAAATCATCACTAAACTCATATTGTGTAGTATGCTCTGATGTAAGTTCTCCATCAATTATTGTCAAAACTTCTTTTACTATAAGGTCTTTTTCTTTATCTTCTTCTCCATAAGTATATATTTTTTTACTTGTTGGTATTCCGTTTAATTTTTCTTCATGCTCTTTTAAATTTTGCTTATTCTCAAGTGTGTCAAAAGTATATTTCTCTTGTTTTCCTATATTGTTTTCTACTTGTGCATACTCAATATATTGTTCGTCTTTAGAAAGTGTATATGAGTAGTTGACACTATTATATTCTATATCATCATCTAAATCATATCGTTTTGTTATAACATAGCTTTCCTTAAAACCCCCATAAGTATTCAAACTGTATTTAATAGGCTCTTCACAATACTTAAAACATGTTTTTGCACCCGTATGATGAATTACACAAGATAAAAATTTAGCAGTATAAATAGGATTCCCACTATCAAAAGAGTAATA
>CAYJJY010000080.1:0-2360 GCA_964370615.1 uncultured Muribaculaceae bacterium | reverse complement strand
AATAATATTAACTAAAACCAAAATCATAACTGCAATATTAAAAGTTTGTTCTTGTTGTATAACCGATAAAGTACTATCACTAAAAATAGTGTTTTTTGTAGTTAAATAAGTTACTATAAAAGCTCCTGTTGTAAATACAACACTATATATAGAAAAAGCATTTGTAATTAAAGAAATATCTTTACTCTTAACAACTTTTTTTTCTAACATAAATTTAATAGTTGACTTCCAATATATATATACTAAAACAATAATTAATCCAAGCGATAATAATAATCCAATGGTATTACCAAAATTTTCAAAAATTAAACTCTCTAAAGGATAATGAACTGTAAACTCCAAACAAAGGCTTAAAATTAAGATTGTAATCAAAGAAAACAAAATAAATTTCCATGAAGCAATCGTTTTAACATTACTTTTTTCAGGCTCATTCTCACTTACCACATCAATACTTAAGTCTTTTTGTCCTAGTACTTTGTCTTCACTAATAATATTTATATTATCATTAACTTCTTCAACTTCATTAACTTCACTAATATTTTCTTCTAAAATAATAGCTTTAGGACTTATATCCTCATCCTTAGTATCTACAACTAAAGACTCACCCATAATACTATCATTATCTACAACCAAAGATTCACTCATAATACTATCATTATTATTAACGATAGGAACAATTATTTGTTCAGGTTCATAAGAACTCTCTAAACTATCAATATCATCATAATATGGAACAATTTCAGGAAAATCATAAACAGGTTTTATTTCTGTTTCGTCATAAACTGGTTCTATATCATCAGTTATAATAACAGGTTGTTCTAAAACAATCTCATCATCAGGAATAATAACCGGAACTCCCAAACCATTTCCGTCATTTTTTATTTTATCCATAAAGGCACCTCTTTTTATTCTATATAAATTATATCAAAATAATTTAAAAAAATCTATACAAAGAATAATCTAAACAGTAAATAAAAAAAACTTTACACATGTAAAGTTTATTGACAGTTTCCACCACAATCAAGTATTTTTTATTTTTTTATATAACCTCCAAAATATTTACCCTATTTTTGACTGATAAAGCCTTAAATATAATTTCAATATTTCCAATATTCTCCTTCTGTATATTATATAGATAATTAGCCAATAAAAAAAATCACTATTGTGATATTTCTTTAATAATTTTGTTAATCAAATCAGAAACTTGTTTCTTAGGAACACATCCCACAAAACCATTAAGATTCTGTTCATTACCAAATGCCGGTCTTATAAAACCATATAAATTAATAGTATCTAAAGCAACTACTTCAACTTTTATGTATTTAATAGCAGTCCAAAAACCAACACCTTTTTTATAAACTTCTTCATTATTTTCAGTAACCAAATAATAACCATTATCATTCAACCTAGAAATAATAAATTCCTCCGTATTTTTCCCATTAACTTTAATTTCAAACTTAGTTCTATTTTGTTTGTTTTTTCTCATAATCATTCCAATAATAACTAAAATCAAACCAATCATTAATAAAATAATTTCAAGATTATAATCAATACCATAACCGTAAGTTAAAAACATATAAGTCAAACTATAAGAAATTAAACTAATACCTATTATAAACATATTTACTCCTCACTAATATATAATTTTTTATATATTTCACTATTTTTTATTAAATTCTCATGACTACCAGTTTCAACAACTTTTCCATCATGAACAACATTAATTACATCAGCATCTATTATAGTTGATAACCTATGCGCAACAATTATAATAGTATGATCTTTTACCAAACTATCAATAGTCTTTTTAATATACTCTTGACTCTCATTATCCAAAGCAGAAGTAGCCTCATCAAATAAAATAATTTTAGATTTAATCAGTAAAGTTCTAGCAATAGCTAACCTTTGTTTCTGACCACCTGATAAATTAACGCCACCCTCACCAACAATCGTATCATATCCATCAGTTAAAGACATAATATAATCATGAATATAAGCTTTTTTACACACATCTATAATATCTTTTTCTGAAGCTTTCTCATTCACTAATTTTAAATTATCTTTAATAGACATGTTAAACAAATGAGGATTTTGTCTAATAATCGAAATGTTTTTTCTTAAACTATCTTCAGTTAAATCTTTAATATTAACTCCATCAATTGAAATCAAACCCGAAGAAGCATCAAAATAACGAACTAATAAATTAAATAAAGTACTCTTACCATTCCCACTACGACCAATAATAGCCGTTTTTTTATTAGGTAAACACTCTAAATTCAAACCCTTTAAAGTATATTCTAAATCACCATCATATTTAAATTTAACATCATTAAATAAAACTAATCCAGCATTATTTTTTA
>CAYJJY010000079.1:0-2596 GCA_964370615.1 uncultured Muribaculaceae bacterium | reverse complement strand
TGGATTTAGAAAATAATGTTTTTAAACCATTAACTTATGAAGAAATGGTTAATAAAGGAATAATAACAGATATACCTAAAAATCCAATGACTGGAGAAAATTTAGAAGGGTGTATTTTATACACATGGAAAGACGAAATCAAAAACTATGAAATAATTTTTGATGAAACATGTGACCCAAATGCAGAAAATGAACAATTTCAAATATTTGTTGATTTTGTACCAACAAGAGTCGCACCAAATGGATGGGTTAACGAAGATTATGAAGTAAACATCTTTTCAAATGGTGATGATATAAAATATTGTTTAGGATCAAATTGTACTCCTGATATTTCAGGAAGTAATATCCAAATAACTGAAAATGGAATTCATACCATCTGTGCAATCGCATCAGATGGCGAAAAAACATCAGAAATTGTTTGTGAAGAATTCAAATTAGATAAAATCACACCAACAATAACTGCAAAAACAGAAAATATAACAATAACAGAAAGTTCATCAACGCTTTCAAAAGATTATTTTGATACTGTATTTGGACCATCAGGTGGAGTAGTAACATGTACACCAGCTAATATATCTAGTTTAAGTATTGGTAAACATGCTATAACATGTACAGCAACATCAAATGCTGGATTAAAAAATACAGCAACAACAACAGTAAATGTCATATCATCAACAGTTGATATAGCTCTAAATCCGACTAAAACAGCAGCCAATGGATGGGTAAGTGCGGATTACGAAATAGAAGTAAATCATAACGGTGATGATTACAAATATTGTGTTGGTACAGACTGTACTCCAACTTTAACAGGACCAATTAATATTAATACAAATGGAACTCATACAATCTGTGCAATCGCATCAAATGATTTAGTAACTTCAGAAAAAGTATGTGGAACTTATAAATTAGATAAAACTGTTCCAGTTTTAACTCCTAAAACAGAAAGTTTCACAATTACAGATACAACAAGTTCATACAGCAAAGATTATTTTGATAATTCTTTTGGACCTTCAGGAGGTGTAGTAACATGTACGCCAGCCAATACTTATGGATTAGCTGTTGGAAACCAAACTTTAAAATGTACAGCAACAGGTAATAATGGTTTAAAAACCCAAGCAACAAAAGTAATAAAAGTAGTTAGTTCAACAGTTAGTATCTCACTAACTCCAACTAAAACAGCTGCAAGTGGTTGGGTAACATCAGATTATCAAATAAATGTAAATCATTCAGGAAATTCATATTTATACTGTTTAGGTGCGAATTGTACACCAAGCGCAACAGGAACAATAAATATCAATACATCAGGAACACATACAGTATGTGCAACAGCATCAAATGAATTAGTCACATCACAAAAAGTGTGTGGAACTTACAAATTAGATAAAACAGCACCTACAGCATCAAGTGTAAGTGTTAGTAATGTAACAGCAACTGGATTTGATGTATACATCTATGGAGTAACTGAAAACCATTCAGGAATAAATAGAATTCAAGTACCAACATGGTCAAACAATGCAGGTCAAGATGATCTAGCTAGTAGCTGGCAAACAAATTCAACAGTTACAGCTACCAATATGGGTGGTGGAACTTATAAATATCGAGTGAATGTTTCAGCCCATAAAAATGATGCAGGAATATACACAGTTCATGTTTATGGATACGACAATGCTGGAAACTATGGAGTTCTAGGAACAACATCAGCCAATGTTCCAGTAGCGTTCACATCAAAAGATTTCACATACACAGGAAGTGTTCAACCATTTACAGCTCCAATATCAGGAACATATAAACTAGAAGTAAAAGGAGCGGATGGTAATGGTGGAGCTGGTGCTGGTCAAGGTGGAACATCGTATGGTAATATTTACCTAACAGCTGGTCAAACTATTTACGTTGTAGTTGGTGGTCATCCATACAATGGTGGTGGAATGGGAGCAGCAACCGGGAATTATATGCATGATGGTCAGCCAGTCGCACCAAACCCAGTAGATTATGTTGGTGGAGGAGCTACACATATAGCTACCACAAATCGTGGTGTATTAGCCAACTACGCCTCATACAAACATGAAATTCTTATCGTTGCTGGCGGCGGCGGCGGTGGCGGCGGTTACGGAAGTGAATCAGGCTATGCCGGTCACGGAGGTGGAACAAGCGGTGGCAACAGTCAACAATTATCAGCCACTATATATTATGAATATAACGGAGATGAGTTTAGAACTGAGCGTAGTGGTGGTAAAGGCGGAACTCAAACTACTGGCGGTGAATCAGTATCAGGGAAACAAGAGAAAAAATTCTCATACGGTAACTGGTGTTGTGAGTGGCGTATCGTAGATTATAATAATAATATAAACGATGACGCTATATTTAAGAGTGGATCCGGATATTTTGGCCAAGGTGGTTATGCAACAGTCTTCGGTTATACCTCTTCCGGTTTAATGTCTATTGGAGGCGGAGGCGGAGGCTGGTACGGTGGTTCTGGAGCTGTATCATCAAACGGTGGAGGAAAATTCAACGGTGGTGGTGGAGGTTCAGGATACCTTAACCCAAGTCTAACTAGTTCCCACATGTACTCAGGTTCAGTATATGGACAAAAACAAAC
>CAYJJY010000078.1:0-2666 GCA_964370615.1 uncultured Muribaculaceae bacterium | reverse complement strand
CAGCAAATTTAGAACATCTCAACAAAATAGGATATGAAATATCACGACCTTTGAGAAAACATGATAGTAGGATAGATTATCTTCCTACTCAGTACATATGTGACTACATTAAAAGTATTGGATTTGATGGAATACAATATAAAAGTACCATGAGTACTGACGGTATAAATATCGCTGTATTTGATGAAACAAAATTATCTTGTGTTGAAACTTATGATTTTGATATTAACTCTATTAATTATGGTTATAAGGAGAAAGACGATTAAAATAAGACCACTCTGTATATTTTGGAGTAGTTTTTGTGTTCTTCATAAAAAAAACATAATTGTTTTTTTTAGGTATAGATTGACATAAAAATGACCAAGCCAGTTCAATTAAATTCATGGTTAGTTGTTCCGAAAAAATGGAAAATCAACTCGAAATCGAGTAAATAAAAGCTTAATTAAAAATCAAATCCCTAATCAGTCTATTTATTTAAAAGAGTATATTTTTTATGGCGAAACAAAAAAGATTAAAGCGAAAGAAATAAATCATTCCTTATGTGTAGCCTAATTCAACTTCTCCAATAAATTGGGTTCAGTTCAAATATGGGGCTTCGTGCTAGGATATCTATCATGTTAATCACACTTATTGCACATCGATGTAAATAAAATGTTCGACTTTATAATAAAAAAATAAAATTTAAATTTTTTAATTTAGCTTTAATATTAATAAATCTATGTTTAATATTTAAAATCTGAAATGACATATTTAAAAACCATGTCCTCCATCTTGTATCTGCTTACAAAATCAACAAGCAATTTTGATTTATCAGTTTTAATTGAATTATAATCTTCTAGCCTCATTTTATACGTTTTTTTCATATTCACCCCTATTATTACACTATAACATTTATAGTATATATTTTTTGCTCAGTTTAACAATATAATATTAATAGAATAAATTTTACAGATAGCTTAATATTTATATAAATAGATGTAATATATATTGTTTAATAGACGGAGTAATATGAAAAATAAAAAAAGTGATGATATAAAATTTATATGTAGTTATCTTAAGAAATATAAAAGTTCTATTTTTATTGTATTTATAATTTCTGTTTCAATATCACTAACTCAATCAATTCCTTTAAAAATAACAGAAATATTATTTGACATTGGATTCGCAAATAATGACTATAAACTGATTCTAGTTTTAGCAATATTATTCTTTATAGTTAATATTGCTAAAATAGTATTGACTTATTTCATGAATAAAAAAACTATTATTCTAGGACAAAAAATTATTTCAGGAATTAAAAAAGATATATATAAAAAAATCATGCAATTATCAATTGATTATTACAATGAAAACAATAGTGGATATTTAAATGCAAGGATTAACGAAATAGACTCAATCTCTCAACTTTTTTCTCCTATTTTTTTTGATGTAATCATAAGTTTTTTAAGTTTTACTTTTATATCAATTATTTTAATGTCAATAAATCTTAAAATATATATAATTTTATTAATTCCATTACCTTTTATGATTATAGCTTCATATATAACAACAAGAACTTTTTTAAAAAAGACTGAAGATGTACTGGAACATTCTTCATTACAGTATAGTATGATTAATGAGAGGCTAAAAGGGATAGAACAAATAAAATTATCAGGAAAAGAGGATAATGAACTTAGGAAATTAAGTGCGAATGAAGACAAATTGAAGAATAAAACAATAGATCATGCTATTTCTTTTCAACAGCTTTCGCAATGTGTTAGTTTCTTCAGCGTTGTAGCACCAACAATACTTTATATTGTTGGTGGAAAAATGTATGTCGATGGTTTAATTTCTTTAGGTACAATATTTACATTTTCATTATACATCAACAAAATTTACGCTCCTTTTTTAAATATAACTTCAGTACTCATAGTTCTTGAACCAGCGCTATTATCAATAAATAGAATGCGAAACAAATTTTTTAACCAAGAAATAAATACCAAAGAAAATGACTGCAAATTTAGTGAATTAGAAAAAATTAACTCAATAGAGTTCAAAGAAGTTTCTTATTCATATAAAAAAAATTCCCCTTTGCTATGTAATGTTAATTTTAAACTTTACGAAGGAGAAGCGCTGAATATTAAAGGAGAGAATGGTTCAGGTAAAAGCACTCTATTAAGATTATTATTAAGATTAATATCTCCAGACAATGGTAGTATATTAATAAATAACATTAATTATAATAGTATTGATGTTAAAGATATAAGAAACAGTATCGGAGTTATAAGCCAAAAGATATTCCTATTTGATGATACAATTAAAAACAATATACTGTATCTCTCTAATGAATATAACAAAAATTATGAAGAAATTTTTAATTTACTCAAAATTAGCAATATATACTTAAAGAGAAAATGTGATGAAAATATGCATATTGGAGAAAATGGATCACGTCTTTCTGGTGGTGAGATTCAAAAAATTGCAATTGCTAGAGCATTATTATCTAATGCAAATTTATTGATTTTTGATGAAGCAAATTCTAATATTGATTCAGAAACGAAAATTACTCTACGAAATATTATTAAGAAGGAATTAGCAGTAGGTAAAATCGTTATAATAATAGATCATAATAATGATTTGGAGGATATATGCGTTAAAAAGATATATTTATAATATTAAATAAATCA
>CAYJJY010000077.1:0-2721 GCA_964370615.1 uncultured Muribaculaceae bacterium | reverse complement strand
TGATTATGATATAATTGATATAGCAAGTGATACTGATAAAGAAGAAGAATTATATGGCTATGCAGATATAGAATATAATCATTCAAAAAGTGATGACTTTGAGATATAAATTTAAAATTATATAAAATATCTAATTGTAATGGCAAATCGAAAAAAAAGTGATATAATATTTTATATAAACATTGTTTATTATGAATGTTTTCATTAAAAGGAGATTATTATATGAATCAAAAATCAAAAAGACAGCTAGATAATGATTTATGGATTATTGTTATATTGTCATTACTTTCACTAGGTGTATTTATGTTTTTTAACTCACAAATTTTAGACATAACTTCTGATAATACTATTCCTGTTTTATTACGAGTGTTATTACTTGCTGTATTACAATTTGGAGTAGCAGGACTAGGTATAACAGTAGTTGCAATTTTAAGGAAAGAAAAGTTTAGTTCTTATGGGCTGAAAAAGGATAAATTATTTATTACTATTTTATTAACGATTATTTGTTTTCTTCCATATTTATTATTTTCTTTTTTTACTGGCGAAATAACAAGTTATTTACCCTTTCAACAAGTGGTAACAACAAGCGATGTATTAATAAGTAATTTTCCTATTAACATACTTGGTATTTTTATTACTATTCTTTCTTGGGGATTTTTTGAAGGTTTTAACTATGTTTTCATTAGTGATAAAATTAATAAATTGTATCCAAGTAAAAGTAAATGGATTAATTGGGGTGCAATAAGTTGTAGTATTGTATGTATTTTAATTCATGGAATGATTGGTACTACACCAAGTGCATTAATAGAAATGTTTACAGTTATATTTTCTATTTATGGTATGTTAATTGTTAAGGAAAGAACAGGTAATGCTTGGGGAAGTGTTTTTGCATTTATATTTATATGGAATGCGTTTATTTAAAAGCGTGATTATAAAAAATAGGATAATTAATTAGTGAAACTTTTATAGTAATAAACGTTAAAGAAAACATTATATATATTTTGAAATATGACAAAAGAGTAACACACTACGCAATTGGCGGAGCCAATAACGAGTGTGCAAAGGGAGAACCCTTTTGATACCCCTTATACCCTATAAACATTTTTGGAAATACCAAAAACTATATAGGGTTTTAATTTGCATATTAATGCAAATTAAAAATAACTCTATCGCCACTTTCATTTTGCTATGCAAAACTAAACGTGCCACGAGTTATTTTATTATTTTTTTTTAGTACGAATAAAATTTGAAGAATGATTAAAATCACATTGTCTTTTTGAAAACGCTTCTATATCGAATTCAATTGATAATGGCAAAGTAGCTAATTCCATACTTTCCTTATTAAGTTCATTATATCTATTTATAATTGCTAATTTTTTTGAATGTAAACTAATTTTCCTTTTCAAAATTGAATAAGCATAAATTACAAATATTTTATCATTACAATTTTTGAATTTTACATTTAGTTTCTCTAATTCAATATTTTTTATATCTAATTCAATATTTTTATTCTCTATTTCAAGATCATATAATTTTTTTGTATTAAGCATAGAATTTAAAAGTTCTTCTCTTTTGGTGAAAAAATCTTGTAATTTAGCAATTGCATCTTCAAAATTTAAATTTTTCTCTTCTTGTTCTATTTTTTCTATTCCTGAATCTAAATTTACAATGTTTTCCGAATTTGTAAGTTCATCTATTTTATTCTCAACCTGCTCCAAAAGACACTGAAGAATTGACATAATTGAATTAGGGTTAGCTTGATCTATTCCTAGCGCATTTTCTAATTCATATATTGCCATACTAGAACTGTCAATTTCCAAACATACTTCATCAAAGTTTTTATTTTCCATTTTTATTCCCCCTTCAAAGAAATTGTTGTTATAGTAGCACATCAGCTTCGAATTGTCAAATTTTCTACTATTATTTTTTATCTTTAGCTTCACTTTCCATTAAGTTTAGTATATAATTAATTTAGTTAGTAGTTATTACTATCCATAAACAAAAGAAATAGCGGTTGTTGTACTTCAACCCCATTGGCTCCAATTGTTAACAACTTACGAACCAGTAATGGACTCGTAAGTTTTTTTATATCAAAAACTATGTTCTCTTGATAGAAAGGAGAACATTTTTTTTATGGAATTTAATACTGCTACTTCTACTCCAAATGTTAAACTACTTGAATTTTTATCTAATACTGAATATAAATTAATACTTGGTAAAACTAAATTTATAAAAAATACTAATTTAAAATTCAATGAACCTTCTATTTATAAGATAATTAAATTAAATATTGATATTTTAGAATATTATATAAATAAAAATGAACAATAACAAATATAATATAACTATTGTATATAAAAAAGATAATTCAAAAGAATTACCTACTGAAAAAAATAAAAGCGTAGAAAAGAAATTCAATTTAGATTATTATGCTAAATTAAGATTAAAATACTTAAAAGAACACAAAAAATTTTTATATCATGAACTAGTTATAACTGATAAACTTACAGACCATCTTTTTTCAGTCAGTATTAAGTGTAAAAGGAAATATAATTTGCTTATGAATATTTTTAAAACAACTGATGACTTACTATCTGAAAAAAACAAAGAAATCAATCAATTTGAATGGACAAAACTTATGAATAATTATAAAAACATCGCTAAAGAAATTGTCATAGATGAATACGTTTATGAAAAACCTTTGTCATAGCAAGCACTGAA
>CAYJJY010000076.1:0-2789 GCA_964370615.1 uncultured Muribaculaceae bacterium | reverse complement strand
GACTGAAAATCCCTGTGTCGATGGTTCGATTCCATTTGAAACCACCACTTTTTTTTGTTTAAATGCCTTTTGGCTTTATAAGTGCCTTTAAGGCTTTATATATACGCACTCGTAGCTCAGTTGGATAGAGTGTTTGGCTACGAACCAAAAGGTCAGGGGTTCGAATCCCTTCGAGTGCACCATATTTTCGGGAAATGGCTCAACTTGGTAGAGCACTTGGTTTGGGACCAAGGGGTTGCAGGTTCAAATCCTGTTTTCCCGACCATTATTTATTGTTGACAACACATAAAACAAATGATATAATTTATTTACGTTTTGGGGAATTAGCTCAGTTGGCTAGAGCACCTGCCTTGCACGCAGGGGGTCGTGGGTTCGAGTCCCTTATTCTCCACCAAAATGATAACTACAAATCGCAAGATTTGTTTTTTTGTGCATATATTTAATCAGGTGATTAAATGATAAACAAATTATTCAAACTATTAGTAACAATTATAATGACATGTCTAACCATAATAATCTTAAAATATAATCAACAATTAAAAAATACCTTTTACAATAAAGTATTAAGTACAAATTTATCTTTTGCTGATATGAATAACTGGTATCAAAATACATTTGGAAGTATAATGCCTTTTGATAATATATTTGAAGAAACAGAAATGGTGTTCAATGAAAAAATAGAATATACAGAAATAATAAATTATGAAGATGGAATTGAATTAAAAGTTCGTGAAGACTATCTAATCCCATCAATAGATAATGGAATAGTAACATTTGTTGGAGAAAAAGAAAACTATGGTCTAACTGTTATAATTGAACAAGCTGATGGTGTTGTAGTATGGTATTCTAATTTACAAGAAACAAACGTCAGAATATATGATTATATAAATAAAGGTAACTTAATAGGTGAGGTAGACCACCAATTTTATATGGTATTTTATAAAGATGGAAATATAGATAGTTATGAAAAATATCTTTAGATTTCATATTTTATTTTACATATTTGCTTTAATCTGTTTTTTAACAGGTTATTTTTATAACTTTTTAGTTTTCACTTTAATTATAATTACTCATGAATTAGGCCATATAATAGGAGGATTAATATGTAAATGGCCAATAGAAAAAATAATTATTTTTCCTCTTGGAGGCTTAACAATTTTTAAAACCAAAATAAATATACCATTATATCAAGAATTATTTGTAACTATAATGGGACCTTTATTTCAAATAACATTTTTTTTAATCGACAATCAATATATAAAAGATTTAAATTTATTAATATTATTATTTAATTTATTACCAATTCTTCCTTTAGATGGATCAAAAATTATAAATACAATATTAAATAAATTCTTTTCATATTATAATTCAATTATTATTTCTGTTTTCATATCAATGGTGTTTATAACAGCTATCTTAATATATAACAAATATAACTTAATTTCATTTTTAATTGTAATATTTTTAATTAAAGAAAGTTTAAATAATTATTTAAATAAAAATAAATTCTTAAATAAACTTTTATTAGAAAAAAAACTATATAATTTATACTTTAATAAAAGAAAAATAATCAAAAATCGTTATCAGTTTTTTAAAAATAAAACCCATATTATAAATATCAATAATAAATATATAACAGAAAAAGAATTTTTAAGAAAAACATTTGACATTCCAAGGGAAACGTGGTAAAATTAATAACTGTGTAGAGCTTTCTACAACCGCACTGAAGAGGTTTAAACGTAAGTACCTTAATGGCGAGTCTTAAAATTTATGAAGGAGGGTAAAATGAAAGCTATTATTGAAACTGGTGGAAAACAGTATTATGTTGAAGAAGGTAGTGTTATCTACGTTGAAAAATTAGACGCTGAAGTTGGCAGTACTATTAATTTCGATGTATTAATGATCGATGGAATCGTAGGTAGACCATATTTAGAAAATAATACAGTTGAAGGTGAAGTTGTTAAACACGGTAGAGCTAAAAAAATTAGAATTTTTAAATATAATCCTAAGAAAAAATACCGTAAAACTCAAGGTCATCGTCAATCTTATACAAAAATTGAAATTAAAAAAGTTAAATAATGATTAAAATTAATATCAAGGATAATCAAATTAAGGTTACCGGTCATGCAGGTTATGATGAAAGTGGTAAAGACATAGTCTGTGCTTCAGTATCATCAATTATAATAACTACTGTAAATGCAATATTAAACATAGATAGCCAAGCTATCGATTATAAAGAAATTGATGGCGTTTTAATAAATATTTTAAAAACAGATAAAATAACCAATATATTAATAAATAATATGATTGATTTATTAGAACAATTAGAACATCAATATCCAAAATATATTAAATTAAGGAGGTGTTAATTGTGTTAAAATTGATGCAATTAAATATACAATTATTTGCTCATAAAAAAGGACAAGGGTCAACTAAAAATGGTCGTGATTCAGAATCTAAACGTTTAGGAGCAAAAGCTGCTGATGGAGAATACGTAACTGGTGGAAGTATTATTTATCGTCAAAGAGGTACTAAAATTTACCCAGGACATAATGCTGGAATCGGTTCAGATGATACTGTTTACGCAAAAGTAAGTGGATATGTAAAATTTGAAAGAGTAGGTAAAAGCAAAAAACAAGTTAGTATCTACAGTGAAAGAGCTTAATTAAAAATCGAATATTTCGATTTTTTTTATACAAAATATTAAATACAAATTGACTTTTAATAAAAAAAGTGCTATTATTATAAAAACGCACGAAAGTGTTTTTATTTTGGAATAATCATATAAT
>CAYJJY010000075.1:0-2833 GCA_964370615.1 uncultured Muribaculaceae bacterium | reverse complement strand
TTATAATAGTTTAAATAAAGGGAACTACACAACTTTAATTAAGACCGATTTATTGGTAGAAATAAGTGGGGTTCTAGGTTTGAACACTTGTTCCGCTATCAAATTAGCTAATAAAAAAGTCGAAAAAATAGAGTTTGGAACTCCATATAGAAAATTAAAAGATAAGAATATAAATACTCGAACTTATAACTTAAATACTAGTACTGTGCAAAGACATTTAGAAGGTAATATCGAAATCTGATATTGAAGATGTTATAGAAAAATTATTAACAAAATGTTTAAAAGTTAAAAAAATTATAGAATTTAGTTCTGTAAAAGTAATATAACACTGATTAAATTCAGTGTTTTTTAATAATTTTAAAGTGTTATATGGTATAATTTATAGGAAGGTGGTGCACTACATGAAAAGAAATATAACTATTTTATATTTGTACACTTTTTTATCTACTTTTATTTTGTTTTATGCAACAGATGTACTTTTTTATGTAGAAAGAGGAGTTACAACTAGTGGTTATTTATTTTTTATTGCTATTATATATATAATTCAACTTTTGTTTGAAATACCATCAGGAGTTTTAGCGGATAAATATGGTAAAAAGAGAATGCTCATATTGAGTAATATATTAATGATTATTTCTACAATTATTTTTATATTTTCCTATAATTATATTTTCTTTTTAGTTGCGATAATTATTAAAGGTTTAGACAATGCATTAGTTACTGGAATCGTAAATTCAATGTTATATGATAATCACAAAGAAAACACTAAATTTAATAAAATATTATTTGTTAAAAATACATACTACAATATTTCTTATATGATTGCTATGATTTTAGGCGGTTATTTTGCAGAAAATTATAGTTTAGTTATAAATTATTACATTACTTTAATTCCACTTTGTATAAATTTTTGTATTTTATTCTTTTTAAAAGATACAATACAAAAGAAAAAAGAAGAAAAAATATTAAAAAAAGATGTACTAAAAAATGCTTTTAAAGAAATAAGGAACAATAAAAACATTGTTAATTTTATATATACGAATGCACTTATATTTTCAATTTTAAGATTATTAGAAGAATCACACCCTGAATATGCAGCTGACATGGGTATATCTTATTTTGTGATTGGAATATATACAGCTTTAATTTTAGTTTTTTGTATATTTGGAAATTATATAGGAACTATACTTCATAGAAAATTTTATAAATATGTATTTTTGGGAAGTTCTATCGTTTTAGGTGTATTAATTTTATTAGTGGGACTAATTAACAATTTTTTAGGTATAATATTAATTTTATTATTATATATTTTTTCGGAAAGTTATGAAAATATAACACTTTCTTATTTACATGAGAATATTTCGTCAAAATCAAGAGTTACTGTAGAATCTATTACATCTGCCGTATTATCAATCTTTGGGATAATTATAAGTTTAATAGTAGCATTATTATCATCATATTATGAACTTACTACTGTATATATTATTCTTGGTTCTATTTTGATTGGTTATGGATTGGTACAATTATTATTAAATATTAAAAAAATGAAATTTTAACACTGTTTTAAAGGAGGTAACAAATGAACATTGGAATAGATATAGATAATGTAATATCAAATTTTAATGAAGTTTTACTAGATAAATTCTTAAAACATGATAAAACATTAAGAAATACAGGAATAATAGACAAAGAAAAATATATTACAGATGGAATGTTCGATTGGACAAAAGATGAGTTAAAATCATTTTATAATTCAATCATTGAAGATATTGCCATTAATTTAGATTTAATAGTAGATTCCAAAAGGTATATTGATAAATTAAAAGAAGATGGTCATAAGATAATTATAATCACTGGTCGAGATAATGGAGAATATAAAAATCCTTATGATATGACTTCTGCTTGGCTTCTAAAACATCAAATATATTATGATAAGTTAGTATTAACACATTCAGGGAAATATGATAAGTACATAGAATGCAAAAACAATGATATTGATATATTTATCGATGATTCAGAAACTATGTGCATAGAATGTGTTAAAAATGGGATTCACACTTTAATGTTTGATACACCTTATAACAAAAAAACTGACTATATCACAAGGGTAAATAGTTGGAAAGAGATATATAAATATATATCTGATTATAAGATGAAAATTATACTAGATACAGACACATACAATGAATGTGATGATCAGTTCGCATTAGCTTATTTATTGAAGTCGTTTAATAAATTCGATTTAAAAGCAATAACAATTGCTCCTTTTTCAAATAAAATGTGTAACATAAAAGACGGATTAATAAATAGTTATAATGAAGCATTGAAAATATCTAATTATTTAAAAATTGATAATAAGAATAAAACTTATGTTGGTTCTGATTCATATTTAGAAGATAAAGATTTTATATTATCTGATGCAGTAGAAAAAATAATAGATATAGCACTAAATAATGAAAAAACATATATAATTGCAATTGGAGCATTAACTAATATAGCAAGTGCTATTAAATTCAATCCTAATATAATTAATAAAATAGAAGTTATTTGGCTAGGTGGACATGATTTAGAACATAAAGATAATTTAGAATTTAATTTCAAACAAGATATAAAAGCAGTTAAAACTGTATTTGACTCGAAAGTTAAATTAACTATTTTACCGTGTGAAAAAGTTGTAAGAAAATTACATATAAACGTAAATGAATTAAATGATAAATTAATTCAAAACGAACTAAATAGTTATTTAATAAAAAGATTTACAAATGATGGATATCATGGAGAGCAGTTTGAAAGACCAATATGGGATATAAGTGCCGTTGCATATTTAATAAAT
>CAYJJY010000074.1:0-3048 GCA_964370615.1 uncultured Muribaculaceae bacterium | reverse complement strand
TATGTATAACAATAATTATCAAATAATTTTTTAACCTAAAATCAATATTATTTAAAAAAAATGTTACACTTTAAAAGTGCAACATAAAATAGTATTTATCTTATTTTTATCTCCTTGGATTCGAATGAGCATTTGTAATCGGAGATATGTCATTTCCTCTTTCATCAGTTAATGTTCCACCTGTAAATTCAAAATTACCACCAACATCAAGTTCACTATCTCCTCCAGTATATATAGCGTCAACCTCAACAACAGTAGTTCCACCCGTAACTATTAAATCACCATTGGAATCAAGTCCATCACCTCTAGCATAAACATATAATTCACCACCAGTTATTTTAATAAATCCATCTTCAGAGCTTGCGTTAATACCATCATCTAGTACCACTACATTTAAATACCCACCATTTATAGTAATTGAATAACCTTCTATCCCTTCATAAGCATTTTCAATATTAATATTACCATTATTTATTTCTAAATCAGTATCCGCATGTATCGCATCATCCCCTGAAAATATTTCAAATTCACCATCATTTATTAATAATGAATTATTAGAATGAATTGCATCTTCATAAGATGATATTTCAAAGTCACCACCATTAATTATAATATATTCTGCCTTTAAAGCTTTCATACTATCTTCAAGTAAATCAGTTGGTTGTAAAGTAGTACCAGGCCCTTCACCCACAGTAATTTCATTTAAAACTCCATCAAATCCACCACCTGTTTCAATAATGAATTCTCCTCCATCTATTTGAAGAGAATTCTGTGCATTTATGCCATCATTTAAAACTTTAATATTATAGGCACCACTCGTTATTAAAATATTACCTAAAGAACTATCTTTCGTATTACTTGATTTAATTCCATCTTTTAAAGCATTTATTGTAATATCAGCATTTGATATAGCAACTAAATCTTTACCAACTATACCATCACCTAAAGCATCAATTATTAAAGTACTATCTTCAATTACAAGATCATCTCTACTATTAATTCCATCATTGTATAAAGTAATTACTTCTAAACTACCACCACCAGTTATTAATAAATCAGCTTTTGAATATATAGCAGCAGATGGAAACTCTGTATCACTAGTAACAATACTTCCTTGACTTATTACATTATAAGAATTATCTTCAAGTAAAATAATAACATTTTTAGCTTCTAATATATTTATAGGTATCCCATTATTATTAGTAATACTTACATTATTAAATACTAAATATATATCACCATCATCCATATCTTTATCAACATTAACACTAATACTTTCATATTCACCTTCAAAATTATAAGTTCCACTTTGGGTAATCACAATATTATTTCTCGTTAATACCTCAGTATTTAAATCTAAATCAGAAAGACCAGTATCTGGAAATTCTATATTCTCATCATAAATATTTAACTCATAACTAACCTCATTCTCACTAATTAAATAGATCCCCAACAAACATGTCATTATAATTATGACAACTATTATTACTTTACTCTTCATATATTATAATCCACTTTCTATGATATCTTGTTTACTAATCATAATTTCTAGATTACCATTTCTAATTCTAAGATCATCTATAAATTCTTTCTCAGTTTTTAAATCTTTTAACTCCACTTCATACCTAAGCTTAAATAAACTTCCCATATTAGTCATCTTAGATGAAATTAAATCATAACTATTTAAATATTTAGTAAATGTATCTTCAAATACATTTATATAATTTAAACTTTCCGGTATAGTTATCATTAAAATTCTTCTCTCAACACTCTTACCAAAAAAATTAGATAGATTTAATATTAAAGCAAATAAACATGCAATAACAGAAAATATAACAGCAAAACCAATATACCCCATTCCTAAAGTAAGACCAGTACACATAGCTGTAAATATAGCACCTATCTCCTTCGCTGAACCAGGAACAGATCTAAACCTCACTAAACTAAAAGCTCCAGCCACAGCTACTCCAGTCCCAATATTTCCATTAACCATTATAATTACCATAGATACTACTAAAGGCAATAAAGCTAAAGTGGAAATAAAACCTTTCGTACACTTAGTTTTATATGCATATACTTTAGCCATAAATATACCTATAATTAAAGCTACTCCCATACAAATCAAAAAATTAACAATCCCCACATTAAGTACACTAGTTGTATCAAAAATACTATTAAACATAATTTAACCTCCCTAAATATTTTTTAAAATCATGAATTAAATATTTCTTATAAGCTTCACCATATTTTGAAAAAGACGTTTGTAAAATTAAATTACTTTTCAGAAATTCTAAAAACCAAACAGGCAAACCTTTAATTGTTTTCACTTCCAAAATAACAACATCATCAATAACACTCTTATCATATTCACTTTCATTAAATGTTATATCTTTATTTCTAACTTTAATATCAAAATCAAAAGTCATTCGAAAATCATTATCTTCTAATCCCATATATGCTTCTCTATAATAAGATAAGTGTATTTTAGGTTTTATATCATTATATAAATTCATAAAATATTTTATTTCCTTCAAAATTTGATTACTACAATTAATCTTTTGTAAATTAAAAACATCTTCTTCTTTACTCAAAACTATTCTTCTTTTATAAACTATACCTAAAAACTTCTTTTTAAGTTCTACAAATACTTTATCATTTACTAAAACATCACCATACATTCTCATTCTCAACTTCTCTTTATATTTTGGTTTTTCTAAAGAATTTCTTATTACCTTATAATCATCAGTATCATAATAAATATTAGTTATTTTATTTCTTTTATACTTATCCATCTTCATATACTTTATCATCAAATCAGTTAAAATATCATATTGTTCATAAGTTAATATATATTTCATTTCATGTCTTTTAAAAACCATTTGTTTACTCATTTTCTCACCTCATAAATCATTATACGTTATGAACCTTAAACAAAACTTAAATAAAAAAAAACATTAAAAATTAATGTTTTATCTATAAACCCATAAAGTTGCTCTCGTTGAATACAGAGTACTAGTACCACCATAAAATCTTCCAAAATGAAATAAT
>CAYJJY010000073.1:0-3430 GCA_964370615.1 uncultured Muribaculaceae bacterium | reverse complement strand
CTGAATTAGAAGATTTAGATAAAGAAAAAGTATTAAAAATAGCTCAAAAAAAAGCTAAACAAATTCAAGGTAAAGCTGAAGAATTAGTGAAATACACAATTGAAAAAGGAACACCAGTTTTAGAAAAAGCAGCAACAGCAGTAAAAACTAAAGCAATTGAAGTAACAAAAGAAGTATTAAACAAACTAGAAAAATAGTTTGTTTTTTTTATAAAATTTGATTTTTTTAAAAAGAAAAACTTTATTTTTGTTTTTTTCTATGTTAAAATTAAACTAGGTGATAGTATGAAAGACATTAATATTTTAAAAAACAATAACGTAAATTTAGAAAAAAGTTTAGAAATTTTTGGAGACATGGAAACATACAATGATATGTTAGTAACATTCCATTCAGAAATATTTTCTAAAATAGAAGAATTAGAAAGTTATAAAGTGGATGCTGATATGGCTAATTATGCTATTTTGGTTCATTCATTAAAAAGTGACGCTAAGTATTTCGGATTCGATACACTAGCGCAACTAGCGTTAAATCATGAATTAAAATCAAAAGAAAACGACATGTTTTATGTATATGAAAATTATGACTCATTAGTATCAGAACTAAAAAAAGTTGTAAAATTCGTATGTGAATATTTAGGTGAGGACTACGTAATTGAAGAAAAAGAAGTAGTAATCAAAGATAAAAAAATATTAGTTGTAGATGATTCGGAAGTAGTTTGTAAATTTATAAATAATATTTTTATGGATCAATATCAAGTTATAAGTGTAAGCGATGGAGAAGCAGCAATTCAAAATCTAAACAATAATATTTCATTGATGTTTTTAGATTTAAATATGCCAAACGTTAATGGTTTCGCAGTTTTAGAATATTTAAAAGAAAATCCAATCGATGTACCTGTAGTTGTTATGACAGGACTACCAAATGAGGATATAATTAAACAAGCAGAAGAATATTCAATAATTGGAATTTTAAGAAAACCATTTAGCGAAAAAGATATCAAAGAAGTTATAGCTGATAAATTTAGTATATAAGAAAATACCTTGTCAAAAAGACAAGGTATTATAGTAAAGGAAGAAAAAATGAACATAGAAATAGTAAAAAACACCAGCATAGAATTAGGGATAAAAACAACTCAAACAGAAACAGTTTTAAATTTATTAAAAGAAGGAAATACAATCCCTTTTATAGCTCGTTACCGTAAAGAAGCAACTGGCGCTTTAGACGAGGAAATAATTAGAAAAATCAGTGAAGTGTATGAGTATCAAGTTAATCTATTTAAAAGAAAAGAAGATGTAATTAGACTTATCGAAGAAAAAGGACTTCTTACAGAAGAATTAAAACAAAACATTTTAAAATGTCAAAAATTAGTAGAAGTAGAAGATTTATATCGTCCATACAAAGAAAAGAAAAAAACTAAAGCTACTGATGCAATTAATAACGGATTAGAACCATTAGCTAAGATGATTATGGCTCACCCAGAAAAAGGTGATTTAAACTCTTTATGTCAAAAATTTATTACTGATAAATTAAAAACAGTGGAAGAATGTATTGAAGGCGCTAAATACATAATAGCCGAATGGATTAGTGATAATGCATATTACAGAAAACAAATCAGAAATATGACTTATAATAAAGGTATTATTAAATCTAAAAAGAAAAAAGATAGCAATGACGAAAAGAAAACATATGAAATGTATTACGAATACGAAGAACCAGTAAAATTCGTAAAATCTCATCGTATCTTGGCATTGAATCGTTGTGAAAGTGAAAAAATAACAACTGTCAGCATAATACCACCTAAAGAAGAAATAATAGATTTTTTAATAAGTAAAAACACTAAAGAATCATATGTTAAAGAAATAGTGATTGAAGCTATAAAAGATTCCTATAAAAGATTAATCGAACCATCAATTGAAAGAGAAATCAGAAATGATTTAACTGAAAAAGCAGAAATTAGTGCAATAGATAATTTTAGTTCGAACTTAGAAAATCTGTTATTACAGCCACCAATGAAAGAAAAAAATGTTTTAGGATTAGATCCAGCTTTTAGAACAGGGTGTAAATTAGCAGTATTAGATAAAACAGGAAAAAGTATTAAAATAGAAGTTATATATCCCCATGAACCAATCAAAAAATATGAAGAAGCAAAAAAAATCACAATCGATTTGATTAATAAATATAATGTTGACATAGTAGCAATTGGTAATGGAACAGCATCAAGAGAAAGTGAAATGTTTATAGTTGATGTAATTAAAAGTCTTGATAAAAAAATTGAATACATAATTGTCAATGAAGCAGGAGCATCAGTATATTCAGCTTCAAAAATAGCCATTGAAGAATTTCCAGACTTAACAGTTGAAAAAAGAAGTGCTATTAGTATAGGTAGAAGATTACAAGACCCACTTTCAGAACTAGTTAAAATAGATCCAGAAAGTATTGGAGTAGGACTGTACCAACACGATGTTTCAAATAAAAAATTATCGCAATCACTAGATTTTGTAGTATCAAATGTTGTAAATAAAGTTGGTGTTAATATCAATACAGCCTCACCAAGTTTATTTAAATATGTTTCTGGAATAACTAAAAAAAATATTGAAAAATTAATTGATTACCGTAATAAAGTCGGGAAAATCAATGATAAAAAAGAAGTTAAAAAATTATTATCAGACAAAGTTTATGAACAAGCAATTGGATTTTTAAGAATTACAGAAGGAACTAACATTTTAGATTCAACCGGAATTCACCCAGAAAGTTATAAAACAGCTCAAAAACTATTGGAAAAATATAATTTAAAAGTAGAAGACTTAGGAACAGAAAAACTAAATATAGAATTTAATATCAAAGAACTATCTGAAGAATTAAATGTCGATAAATACACATTAGAAGATATAATTTTAAACTTCAAAAAACCTAATCGTGATCCCCGTGATGAAATGCCAAAACCACTTTTAAAAAGTGACGTTTTAAAACTTGAAGATTTAACTGTCGGAATGCAATTACAAGGAACAGTTAGAAATGTTGTTGATTTTGGTGCTTTTATCGATATTGGACTTAAAAATGATGGGTTAGTTCATATATCAAAAATAACGAATAAATACATAAAACATCCAAGTGAAGTTCTAGCAGTTGGAGACATAGTAGAGTGTTATGTCGAAGAAATTTTTATAGAAAAAAATAAAGTTAGTTTATCTTTATTAAAAGGAGTTTAATGAAAAGTTTAATATTAATTATTTGTCTATTTATAGCAGGTTGTGAAAATGATTATGAATTAATAAACACTTGTACAAAAACTAAACAAAGTAATTCATTATTAATTGAAGAAGTATATGAAATAGAATTTAAAGAAAATCAAATTTTGAATATAAATTATACTATTATGTATCTAGATGAAAACAAAGAAACGATTGATTCATTAAAACAATCTCTAGGT
>CAYJJY010000072.1:0-3484 GCA_964370615.1 uncultured Muribaculaceae bacterium | reverse complement strand
GTAAGACTCTGTCTTAGTTTAGTAGCTTCTACACCAAAGCCTTGTAGGTCAATAGAACCATCTTTTCTGGTGTACTTAGTTTGAAGAGCATCCATCATTTCTAAAGCTTGAGCAGACTCTTCATTAGTTTTCATAGTAAGGTCAAACTCAGCTTGTTGTCTTACATTCTCTTGTTCAGCTAATGCCATCTTCTTAAAGTTGAGAGCATTATTAATATCATTCTGTTGTTGTTGTTCTAACGTATTATTAAGCTTATCAAACAAAGTACCAGCATTAGATAACGCTTGAATACTATTGCCCATAGCTTTATTACTACCACTAAAATTTGGTGTAACGTTAGACCAACCTTTATCTAAAATCGCCATGTATTGTTCCTTATAATAAATCTAATAAAATTGTTATACCTAAAGCCTCTAACACTTCTATCAGAGTTTCAAGCATTAACTAATACTAGATGCTACGTGTTGGTCTTTAGCTTTATTCTTGTAATCAGCAATAGCTTTACTAGAAGCCAAAGTGTCTCCAGGTGTAGTTGCACCTAATTGCGCTGATATGTTAGCAGCAGCATCATACGAGTTGTTAATCATTTTAGCTTGGTTGGCTAAGTTTGTACTATAAGCTGCCTTCTCAAATGCAAATTGTTTCTTAGCTAACTCGTTAGCTTGGTACGCATTGTATAGTTGGCCAATACCTGTTAAACCAGTCATAATACCAGAGATACCTTGCCCGATACCACTAAGAGTACTACCCCAGTTAAAGCCTCCTCCAACTCCTGCTAAACCAGAGGTAACACTCATAGTTTTAGACATATCTCCACCTAAAACATTCGTAGTAGGGATAATAGTACCACTACCTGCGTAGTTTTTAAGTGTTCCTAAAGAAGCAAATCCTGCCATGTTCATTCTCCTAAAAATTATTTGTATTTAAGTTCTCTAAGGTTAAACTATCCTTATAGAAGTTACTTACACTATCATATGCGGAATTGTAAAGCAAATCGTAATTAGCCAATATATTTCCTGTTGTTAAACCATAGTAAGCATTAGGTGAGATAAGTTTGACTGTGTCTTGAGAAGCTAAGTCTACTATTTTTTCTGTAGCCATACCACCTTCAATTAAATCTTGATAGATGTCTGTATACTCTTCAGAAAGTTCATTATACTGTCCAGCCATAGCTACTCTATTTTGCTGTACTTCTAGAGTATCCATGTTAATTTCACCTAAAGTCATAGATATAACTGCATTAACAAAGTCAACAGCAGTCATAACCAAATTAAAAAGAGAAGTGTCAACATAGCCATACATCATACCTACTACGGTAGCTACTACAGCTAATATCTCTTTTAGAAAAGGTACATCTACAAGAGATGTTAACAAATTAATAGCTAGATTAATAGCTACACCAACTAACACCGAGTAAAACAGTGATTGCATAGCTGCTACTAAAGGTGCAGTAGTTGTACCTGCAGTAAAATAAGAAACTACAGCTATGATAATAATAGCTACGATTTGTAGTAATACTTTGAATATACCTGTTTGGTACCACTGTAAATGTTGTACATGCATTTGAGCAGAATAGTATACTAATCGTAGTCCTCGTTCTAAAACAGATACTCTTTCTAAAGGTGTCATTAAATTTACAACATTTACAGGTATAGGCATAATGAAAGCTTCACTAGTAGCAGAAGAATCAATATACCCTTGTACACTTCTTCCAATAACAGTAGCTGCTTTTAGTCCCCATATCCTTATCTCTTCATAAGCATGTTCTGTCGTTTGATGTTTTAAAACTAGCGCAGTACCTGCGTACTCTACAAAATCTATCTCTGGAATACGTTTCTTATATCCTGTACCTTCCTGCTGTGATAGTTGTCGAGACCACACCACTTCTATAGATTCATACGTAACAAAAGATTCTTCGTATGTGTTACCTTCATCATCAGTCTTTGTTATCGTGTGTGTTTGCCATTTACCGTAATGCTTAGTCTCAGAAGTCACTACATTGCTTCCCCAAAAACTATGATATTCATAAGTGTAGTACCAACCATATGTAGTAGTAGTAGATATGTTTTCTAAACTATGCGAATAAACTCCTAAAGAACCTATAGTACCTTCTTTGACTACTGTTCTTACAGCCTGCCATGAAACTCCCATGTTGAAAGGGTCTCTATTAATAGCAAAAGACTTTATATGAGGTTGTTGAATTACGTTAAACTCGATAAAAGTCTCAAACAGTAGCTTTGATACTATAGGATGATAATCGTCTGGCTCAACTGCTAAGCACAAAACCACATCAGCTATATAGTTGATATCAGGATTCTCAGAAATAGGCTCTAGAAGGTCTTCTAACGTCATATTGAGGCTATTAACAACCCACTCTGTATCCTCATATGTTTTCTCTGTTATACTATCAGGTCTGTACACATCGTAAGTATCATCTCCTGCAGGCAAGTTTTTTACATTAATATTATACTCATTTATAGAAAAATGGTTATGCCTAAGCACAGTCATAGGATACATTTCAACGGTTCTAGTAGCAGTAAGTGGTACTCCCAATCCCGGTATATTTACTTGTCCAATAGATGCATTAGTTCCTAGTAAAGGGTAGTATATCCAACTTTTATCCCTTCCATCGACTTGGTACAATACGTAATAACAGTAGTTATATGGAGCATACGGTACTACTGGTTCAGGTATTGTTATCGGAGTTTGTACAACATCAACTGTACTAGTAATTTCGACTTTAGAACTAGCCTTCTCTGTTTGAGAAGGTATAAAAGATTCTACAGTGTCACGTAAGACCCTAGTACCAGTTATAATCGACTTTCTATCTTTGTCTACCACCTTAGTTACATCATAAGTTTCTACTACTTTTCTATCATTTACTCCATCAACATAAAAGATATCAATAACAGTTTCGACTATAGTCTCATTAGTTACTGTTGCAACTAGTTCAAATATAGTACGAATAGACTTATTCTCAGATATGACTTCTTTGTTATATAGCCAAGTATTCTCATAGTATAAGTACTTAGAATTTACTCTATAATCGTATAGCTCTTGTAGTCTATACAGATTAAAAACTTCATTACCTACTACTTCCCAAGTAGTTACAAAGTTACGTATTTCTTCTGTGGTAACTCCTTCCTTATTGGCTATTATACTTTTTATCTGGTCATCCGGATTTTCCAAATCTAATAACGAACAAGTAGGTAATGAATAGGGTCCATACCACTTACTAAAGTTATAATAGTTTAAAAGTATATATGCTCCAGCTTTATTAATACCATGTAACGTAACTTGAGGAGTGTATTTCTCTGTATTGGGCTTTACGTTAGCTTCGGCTACTAAAGTTTCATATACTCTATCAGTATTAAAAATCCTACTAGTACCCATAGAAACGTTAAACACCTCTTCAGTTTCTTTAGGTGCTTTTCCTCCACCACCCATAAGGCCTCCTAAAAGAAAAGGTATGCCGAAGCATACC
>CAYJJY010000071.1:0-3570 GCA_964370615.1 uncultured Muribaculaceae bacterium | reverse complement strand
AACAAAAAGATAGAAATTTTCTATCTTTTTTTCATATAATCATTAAACTTTTTAAACTCACTTGTTTCTAAATCAGTTTTATTTAATTGTTCAAATAATTTCTTTTGGTCTTTAGATAACTTATTAGGTATAATAACATTCATAATAACGTACATATCACCTTTTTTGTAACTATGTACATCCTCAACACCTTTACCTTTTAATCTTAACTTATCACCAGTATTAGTACCAGATTCAATAGTTAACTTAACAACACCAGTTGTTGTAGGTATCTCTTTTTTACACCCTAAAACAGCCTCAGTAATAGTAATTGGTAATTCTAAATAAATATCAATACCATCTCTTTGAAATAAAGAATGTGAAGATACTGAATACTCTAAATATAAATCACCACTACCAGAAGAACCTACTTCACCATAACCAGATAATCTTTGTTGATTACCAGTATCAACACCAGCTGGAACTTTAACCTCAATCGTTTTATTAACTTTAACCTTACCATTCCCACGGCAATGAGAACATTCTTTTTTATAAGTTTTACCCTTACCACCACAAGTTGAACAAGTAGTTTTAGTCATAAACGTTCCAAATAAAGTTCTTTGTTCAGCAGTTACTTGACCACTACCACGGCAAGTTGAACAAGTAGTTTCATCAAAACCACCCTTACCATGACATTCACCACAGTTTTCAAAAGTATCTAAATTAATCTCTTTTGTACAACCAAAAATAGCCTCTTCAAAAGATAAATTAACTCGCATAACTTTATCTCGACCACGTTTAGAACGACCTTGATTCCCACCAAAACCAAAACCACCCATTCCACCAAATAAATCACCAAAAATATCTGAAAAATCAAACCCAGAGAAGTCATAACCTCCACCTGCACCATTGTTTTCAAATGCTTGATGACCAAATTGATCATATTGTTTTCTTTTACCTTCATCAGATAAAACAGCATAAGCTTCTTGCGCCTCTTTAAACTTTTCAGCCGCATTTTCTTCTTTAGAAACATCAGGGTGATATTTCTTAGCTAATTTTCTAAACGAAGACTTAATTTCCGCTTCACTAGCCCCTTTATCAACCCCGAGTACCTCATAATAATCTTTTTTCATATTACTCCTCTATTAATTTTTTAAAATCATCTATTGTATTATCAAACATTTTAATAGCACTTAAGATAAAATCCTTTTTAGTTACATCAATACCAGCATCTTTTAAAATATCTACCGGATAAGAAGAACCACCAGCACTTAAAAACTTCTTATAATTATCAACAGCACCTTCTTTATTATTTAAAATACCATCAACTATATAACAAGCACAAGATAAACCAACTGCATATTTATAAACATAAAAATTATAATAAAAATGTGGTATTCTTTCCCATTCATATTTAATCTCTTCATCAATAAATACATTTTGACCAAAATATTTTTTATTTAAATTATAATAATCATTACATAAAGATTCATAAGTTAAAATCTCTTTATTTTCATGTTTAGAAAAACAATCCTTTTCAAATTCAGCAAACATAATTTGGCGGTAAATAGTACCTCTAAATAATTCCATTAAACTATTTAAAATAAACTTCTTCTCCTCTTTATCACAAGAATTCTCAAGCATATAATAATTAAGTAATAACTCATTAACAGTTGAAGCAACTTCTGCTACAAATATTTTATAAGAAGAATTACAATAATTTTGTTTTTCACAACTATAATAAGTATGTAAAGAATGACCTAACTCATGAGCTAAAGTAGAAACATCTTTAATCTTACCTTCATAATTAAGTAAAATATAAGGTTTAGTATCATAAAAACCAGATGAATAAGCTCCTGTTCTTTTACCAACATTGTTATAAACATCAATCCAACGCTCATCAAAAGCTTTATTTAAAATAGAAACATAGTCATCTCCTAAAACACTTAAAGACTTAATCACTAATTCCTTAGCCTCTTTAAAACTATAATCTACATTAAAATCATCAACCATCTCCACATAACCATCATAAATATGTAATGAAGAAACATCTAAAACATCTTTTTTTAAATCATAATATTTGTGTAAAATATCTAAATTACCATTAACAACCTCAATAAAATTGTTATAAATATCAATCCCCACATTATCACCAAATAATGAAGCTTCAATAGCAGAATTATAATTTTTCAATTTAGCTAACGTTGTTAAATACTCAATATTACCAACAAAAGTTTTAGTAATAGTATTTTTATAATTACCATAAGTACCTAATAAAGTTTTAAAAGCACTTTCCCTTACACTTCTATCTTTAGAGTGTAAAAAATTAGAATAATTACTCTCAGTAAGCTCAACTTCTAAACCATCAACAATTATATTACCAAATTTAATATCAGAATCAGTTAAAGCACTATAAATATCAGTTGAATTATTACCAGTCTTACTAAAATTAGCAATTAACTTTTCCATTTTTTCATCTAAAATATGATCTTTAAAACGAAATAATTTTTCTAAACTAAATTCATACTCTTTTAAATCATCATCCATAAAATCTTCAATTAAAGAATAATCAACACTCATAATCTCCGAATTAACAAACGAAGAATTATCCTCATATTCAGTTAATAAATTAACAACTCTTCCAAAATAATCTTGATATAAAACATCAGTCGTATCTTGGTCATGTTTTAAATGAGCATAATAATATAATTTATATAATCTACGTTCATAATCATCACTAAACTTTAAAAAATTTAACAAACTATCCCTAGATTTAACAATATTACCTTTATATTCACAAACATCACTTACTAAACTAGAAACTTCCTCTAATTCCTTTAAAAACTCTTTATCACTTTTAAAAATTAAAGTTAAATCCCAAGTATCTTTTACATCTACTTCGCTTCTTTTAAGTTGTTTTCCAGTCATTTTTTCTCCTCTACAATAGAAAGTTCTAGATAACTAGAACTTATTTTTCTTCAAATTCAGCATCTTGAACATCAGGTTTTTCAGAAGAATCTCCTTCATTCTCAGCACTAGCTTGTTCATAAACTTTAGTAGCAAAAGCCATTGCAGTTTCATTTAAAGCTTCTTTTTTAGTTTTAATATCTTCAATATCTTCTTTTTCTAAAGCTTCTTTTAATTCTTTAATTTGAGATTCAGCTTTTTCTTTATCAGCATCTTCAATTTTATCACCTAAATCTTTAATCGATTTTTCAGTCATAAATACTAATTGTTCCGCTTCATTTTTAAGCTCAGCTTCTTCTTTTCTTTTTTCATCAGCTTCACGATTAGCTTCAGCTTCTTTAACCATTGCTTCAATTTCTTCATCACTTAATGCCGTATTAGAAGTAATAGTAATTTTTTGTTCTTTATTAGTTCCTAAATCTTTAGCTTTAACATTAACAATACCATTAGCATCAATATCAAAAGTAACTTCAATTTGTGGTACTCCACGAGGTGCAGCCGGAATTCCAGTTAGTGAAAATCTACCTAAAGTTTTATTATCCCCTGCCATTTTTCTTTCCCCTTGTAATACATGAATATCAACAGCAGGTTGATTATCAGCAGCAGTAGAGAAAGTTTGTGATT
>CAYJJY010000070.1:0-3605 GCA_964370615.1 uncultured Muribaculaceae bacterium | reverse complement strand
ACCTGAGGAGGTATAAAATGAAAATAGATAAATTTAATAAAAAGACAATTAAAATTGTAATTGCTGGGGTTGTTTTAATATCAGCTGTATCTTTTGGATATTTAATTGGTAGTTATAATGATAAAGAAAATATAAATGAAGGTAATTTTAATTATAGTGAAAATAATAGTGTTGAGAACAATTCTAATAATGATGAAATGAATAGTAATTCTTTACAAGAAGAAACTGAAAGTACTAATGTAAGCGAGAATACTGATACAAATAAGGAACCTGATAGTAATGTTGAAACTACACCTAGTGATACTACTTCATCAGCTACTGTTGAAACTACTCCTAATGATACAACTTCTTCTACTGTAGATAGTTCAAATCAAGCTGATACTGATGGGGTAACTACTGATGAAGATGAAGTTATTAATCATTTTATGTTGATGAATGAAGATATTAATAACGGTTTAGTTAGTAATGAAGAAAATGTAAAAGATAAGGCAAAAGCAGGTTTTATTACTTTTGTTGATTTTGTTTTTTACGATAGTGAAATTAATGGTTTAACTTTTGATGAGTTGAGTGATAAAAATAAAAAAAATATTTTAGTTTTATTTAAAACAATGGATGATGGAGTTATGAATTATTTCCCTAATTACAAAGAAGAGTTTAGTCATTTAACTGATGATACTGTTACTTTGATTAGTGATTTAGTTGATGCTGGAATTAGTAATTTAAGTGATTTTTCTAAAAAAACTTTAGGTGAGGATGTTTATAATCAGTTTATTGAAACTAAAGATAATTTTATTGAAACTAGTGGTGATTTAATTTCTTCTGGTTGGGGTTATATTACTGATGGTTTTGATAGTGGTAAAACCTATATTAAAGATTGGTATGAAAATTGGCGTTAAAATTTTTGATTAATAAAAAAAACAATTAAACTTTAAATTTAATTGTTTTTAATTTAATATTTTTCCGTCCATACTCCAAGTTTTAACATCAGTTATTTCAACTTCAACTATTTGACCGATTAATTCTTTATCGCCTTTTACATTAACTAATTTCATTGTTTCAGTATAACCTTTTAAATGATCTTGTTTTTTTGGTGAAACACTTTCAATTAAAACTTTTACTTTTTTTCCTAAGTATTTTTCATTGTTTTGTCTTGCATATTCATTAATCAAATCATTTAATTGATATAATCTTTGATTTTTTTCTTCTTCTTTTATATTATCTTCCATTAAAGCAGCTGGTGTTCCTTCACGTGGTGAGAAGATAAAAGTGAATGCTGAATCGAATTTACATTTATTAACTACTTCCAAGGTGTCTTCAAAATCTTCTTTTGTTTCACCTGGGAATCCTACTATGATATCTGTTGTTATGGCACAATTAGGTATTGTTTTTAATTTATTAAATAATTCAATGTAAGAATCTTTTGTATATCTTCTACCCATTTTTTTTAATATTTCATCACTTCCTGATTGAAGTGGTAAATGTACATATGGCATAACATTATCATATTTATTGATAATAGCAATCATATCGTCACTAAAATCCCATGGATGTGAAGTTACAAAACGAATTCTATTTATTCCAGTCTTAGCTACATCTTCTAATAAATTAGCCATAGTGTAGTTAATATTTAAATCTTTACCATAAGCATTTACATTTTGTCCTAATAAAGTTACTTCTTGGTATCCATCTTCTTTTAATTTAATAACTTCGTTTACTATATGTTTTGAATCACGACTTCTTTGTTTCCCTCTTGTATACGGTACTATACAATATGTACAAAATTTATCGCATCCATACATTATATTTACCCAAGCTTTATAATCACTATCTCTTTTTACAGGAATATCTTCAACGATATCACCTTCACAACTTAAAACTTCGACTACTTGTTTTTTTGTATCAAATGCTTTTTTTAATATTTGTGGTAAATTACTTATATTATGAGTTCCAAAAACTATATCTAACCATTTATATTTATTTGTTATAGTTTCAACTACATTTTCTTCTTGAGCCATACAACCACATATACCTACTACAACTTCTTTTTTAGTTCTTAAGTGTTTGATATGTCCTAATAAACCATAAACTTTGTCATGAACATTTTCTCTGATGGCACAAGTATTTAATAAAATTAAATCAGCATCTTCCATTTCAAGTACTTCTTGAAATTGCATTTGTTCTAAAATGGCTTTTATATTTTCACTATCATGTTCATTCATTTGACATCCGTAAGTTTTGATAAAATATTTTTTACCTTTACCTAAATCAATCCCTGATATTTCTTCCATAAAAATAGTTTTTACTTCTTCTTTTGTTCTTCTTTTTGCTTCTATAATTGACGGTTTTTTCATTAACATCACTTCCCTTATATATATTAACACAAATAAATAAAAAAGACTACAAATATTTAGTCTTTTTAATTAACTTTTACAGGTTTCATTACTTGATTTTCAATGACTGATATTACATAATCATCTTTATAAAAGATACCTTTTTTTATTTGATTATTTTCTATTAAAATATTATCAGAAATTGATATAGTTCCAATGGCAATATATTTTTTTAAAATTTCGGTTGTCATTTGTCCAGATTTACAAATATTTTCCAATTCATTATCGCCTTTACCTATTAAAACTGATATTTCATTAGATAAACAAGTATTGGTAATGGATGACGTTATCATCCTCATTTCAGTTTCAAAAGCTTGTAATTCAGCTTTCTCAACTACTCCGGCTTCACCAAAAATAATTTCTATTGGCATTTTGTAATTATCATTACTATCATATGAACTATAACTATCATTTAAAATAATAACTTCATCATCTTTAGTCATTGTAACTTTGATGTTAGTAATGTATTTTTTGTAAGATATTTCAATTATCATTTTATCTAAACTTGAAAAGTTTGTTTGTTCTTTATAATATAGTGGATAATTATCTGTTATTTCAGTTTTATAAATATTATTTTCATAAGTATATTGAAATTCATTTAAAATACTAAAATCTAATTTTTTAGTACCTAAAAGAGGATTTATCCAACTTCCTTCTACTTCAGTGTAATATATTCCATCTGAGTAGTAATAAAAATTATTATCTTCATTTATAATTAATTCGTCTTTTTCGTTATTAACTGTCGTAGTATACGTTTTATTATATGTTCCTGTTATTTCGGTTTTAACTTCATAATTTTTTAGTTCATTCATTTCATTTAAAAGAGTGTCAATATCTTTTTCTTTCTGACATCCTGTCAATAATAAAATTAAGATTAATAACTTTTTCATTTTAACCACCTATATTATTTCAAGTCTCATATCTGGATTAGATAAGACTTCACATAATTTATCTATTTCTTCTTTAGTATTATAAAAATAAAGGGAGATACGACATGTATTTTTTATTTTTAATTCATCTTTTAAGATTTTAGCGCAATGACTTCCAGCTCTTACACAGATGTTATATTTATTTAGATATATAGCTAAATCTTGGGCAAAAATATTTTTAATATTAAATGTAATTATCCCTGTTTCAAAACTTGGATTGTAGATAATAATATCTTTTATTGCTTCTAGTTTTTTTATAGTATATTGTTTTAATTCTTTTTCATAT
>CAYJJY010000069.1:0-3880 GCA_964370615.1 uncultured Muribaculaceae bacterium | reverse complement strand
ATTAATGCTACTATAGCTAAAATAATAATAACAGCTAATAATTCAATTAAAGTAAAAGCTTTTTTCATAATTTCCTCCTTATTTTTAAACTACTATAAATATTTATAAGATATTTAAACGATTAGCTTAATTATAATATTATCATCTACTATTTGCATTATATCAATTTATAGTGGGAAAATCAATAAAATTATGTTATAATTTTAGTGGTGAGAGATATGACTATAACTTTAAAAGTAAGTGAGAATACAAAAGAGAAAATGATTGAATATTTTGAGGATAAAAAAAGAGATAAAACTCCTGATTATGCTGTTTTTCAAGCTAATGAGGCAGATACTGTAATTACTTTATATTCTTCTGGTAAAGCTGTTTTTCAAGGTAAGAGCGCTGATATAGATGCTAATATGTGGAAAGAAATGGAACAACATCTAAACCCTTCTAAAGCTGTGGATATTAAAAATAGTGAGGATAAGAAAAAAGAAGATAAAAAAGAGATTGTTATTGATCCTAAAATATATAATGCTAGTTGTATCGGTTCTGACGAAGTTGGTACTGGTGATTATTTTGGACCAATCGTTGTTTGTTCTGCTTATGTTGATAAAAGTAAAATTAAATTTTTAGAAAGTTTAGGTATTAAAGATTCTAAAAAAATGACTGATGAAAAGATATTAGAAGTTGTTCCTAAGTTTTTTAAAGAGATTCCTTATGAATGTATTATTTTAACTAATAAGCAATATAATGATAGTTATAATGAATCTATGAACATGAATAAAATCAAAGCTGTTTTACATAATAAAGTTTTGATGAAACTTCGTAGTGTTTATACCCCTGAGTATACTGTTGTTGATCAATTTGCTAAACCGTTTGTTTATTATAATTATTTAAAGGATGTAAATCATTTAAAAGGTATTACTTTTTTAACTAAAGCTGAGGATAAATGTTTAGCAGTTGCTTGTGCTTCTTTAATTAGTAGATATGTTTTCTTAAAAGAGTTTGATAAATTAGGTGAATCTATTGATATGTTCTTACTTAAAGGAGCTTCTGATAAAGTTGATGATGTTGGTATTAAGATTGTAGAACGTTATGGTTTTGATAAATTAAAAGATGTAGCTAAAATTAATTTTAAAAATACCGAAAAAATAAAATCTAGGATGTCCTAGATTTTTTTATTTATAATTTTCTAATGTATTTATTAACATTTTTTTTAAAGCTGTTGAAGATACAGTAGCTCCACTAACAGTATCAGTATCATTTATATTTTCTTGATTTTTAATTAATGTATTTATATAGTCAGCATCTAATACTAATTGGAATTGATTTTTTGACTCGTTGTGGTTTAATAATTCAACGTTTGTTATAATTTCATTAATTGTTATTTCGGCTTTTATTTTACCACCATATCCTTTTTGAGTTACAATATAAACGGTACTATCACCATTTTTTTCTTTACTTATAATTTCAAAATTTGGATCTGTTGGGCTATCACTTACAAATAATATTTTTAATAATATTCCTACTACTATAATTAATATCGAAAATAATGTACATATAGTAATACAAATAGTGTTATTACTTCTAGCTTTTTCACCAAAGTAATCATAAATGAATACAAATGCATTAATGATTAGAATCGAATACGCTACACCTTCAATTCCAGTAAATCTTAAAATTGAAGTTAATATTCCTAGTAATACACCTTGAATAATTTGACCTAATGGTGTAACAGCGCTTGTAACCGGGTCTGTTGCCATGAAAACTGCTCCAAACAATAATCCACCGGTTAATAGTTGAAATAATGGGTAATCAATATTTATTCCAGCAATTCTTGAAACAATCACCATTATTATAAATACTGTTGTTAAATAACTGGCAGTAATTCGCCATTTGATTGATTTTGTTACTGTCAGGAATATAAATGCTGCTATAATGAAGAAACTATTTACTTCACCTAAAGCTCCAGGCGTAAATCCGAATAATATATTGGCATAATTTCCATATGGTTCAACTAGAGTTTGATAACTACCTAAATTATCTTGGATAGATGCATTAGTTAGTGGTGTTGATGAGGAAATCGTGTCTATCTCATAGTTATTAGCGTAACTTCCTAAACTACTTCCAAAAAATATTATAATTATAATGTATCCTACTAAAGCTGGATTGAATATATTTTTTCCAAAGCCTTTAAACATTAATTTACCTAAAATAGTTGCAATCGAGCTTCCTAGGATAACAATGTAAAGTGGAGTATTAATTGTCATTAATAATGAGAAAAATAATCCTGGAAAAAAACTATATTGATTTTTAATTTTTTTTCTAAAAATTAAGCAATATATTACTTCAATTATAAAACTTGTTAAGGTTCCTGTTGCTATAATTATTAGTGGGTAAAACATTTCATTTAAACTTATATATCCATTAGCATATGGAATAACACCATTTTTAAAAAAAGCAAACATTATAATAGGGACTAGTGCTATTAAAAGGTTGGTCATGATGTTATTAGTTTTTATTCTACTTTTAATGTATGTCATTGAGCACCTTCTTTTCTTTTACATATTTGACTTCGAACGTCAATATTCGCAGGACATATATAAGAACATAATCCACATTGAATACATTTAAAAGGTTTTAGTTTATGTGGTTTTTTTGATTTAATTATCATGACTGGACTTAATTTAGCAGGACAAACATCAACACATTTACCGCATTTAATACAATTAGTTACTTCTGGTTCTTGTTTATCTAAGCATAAAACGCAGTTTTGGTTAATAGATACTACTGCATTTATATCTATTTCTTTTCCCATCATTGGTCCACCGGCTATTATTTTACCATCTTTATAACCTAATTTAGTTAATACTTCTTTAATTGGAGTTCCTGTTTTTACTAAGACATTAGTTGGATTTGTTAAGTTATCACCAGTAAAAGTTATAACTCTTTCAATTAATGGTTTGTTATATTTCAAGGCCTCATAAATCGCGTAGATAGTCGAGATGTTATTTACAATTATTCCTTGTTCTATTGGTAGTTTTTTATAATTTATTTTTAAAGTTTCTTTTATTAATTTTCTTTCCCATCCCATCGGATAATAGTCATCAACTAGGATGATTTTTATTTTTAAATATGTTCCAATGTAATTATCAAATATTTCTTTTATTTTAATATTGCATTTTTTAAAAGCTATGATAGCTTTTTCCATTTTATTTATTTCTAAAATGGCATCGATAGTTTCTAATATTTCTTCGCATTTATTTTTTGCAATAAATTTATCAGCATCAATAAATGGTTCGCATTCAATAGCGTTTACAAGCAATATTTTCTTTTTAGGACTTTCATATTTTATGTAAGTAGGAAATCCTGCTCCACCTAGTCCAATTATTCCATTTTCTTTTAATTTTTCAATGAATTCATCATATGATGTTTCACTTATTTTTTTATTTAATTTTTGGTCTCTATTTACTTTTTCTTTGAAATCATTTTCAATAACAATACACTTAACACTTTCACCATTTAAGCATATTTTTTGTTCAAAATCTACGACTGTTCCTGATACACTTGAAAAAATAGGAATACGATGATTTCCTTTACTTTTTCCGATGATACTCCCTTTGTAGATATATTCACCTATTGAAACTAAAATTGTTATATCAGTGTCTTTCCCACTAATTAAAGGGATATATACTTTTTTGGTTTATTATAATTAAGCAATTCTTCATTATGAAGGCTGCACTTTTCTATTCTTACTTTCATTTTATCACCATAATAAAATTATACAATAAAAAAGGTAACTTTTCAATTAATTATTGTTTTTATTTACGAATTACTTTTTATGGTGTATAATATCTTTCAGGTGAGATAAATGGAAACAAGAAAAATAGTT
>CAYJJY010000068.1:0-3881 GCA_964370615.1 uncultured Muribaculaceae bacterium | reverse complement strand
TATTAAAAATGGAAATGATTTTTCTATTGATGAGGCGTGTTTGTCTTCTAAGATATATATAGGTCATGTTCATAGTTTGATTGGCAAGTGTGATTATATTTTAATACCACGTATTGATAGTTACCAACACGGTACTGTTTGTACGAAATTTCAAGCTATATATGATGTGTGTAAAACAACTTTTGAGGATATTAATATTTTATATTATAATGTTAATCCTAAAGAACCTATCAATGAGTTTAGAAGCTTTTTAAAAATGGGTAAATTTTTGGGATTTAAAAAGAGTGCGATTACAAGAGCTTATTTGATTGCTAAACAAAGTGAGAAAACTAATCAAATTTATGATATTAAGAATCAAGAAAGATTATTTGAGAGTGAGAAGATTAAAATATTAATTGTTGGTCATCAGTATAATATTTATGATAAATTCATAGGACAGCCAACTATTGATTATTTAAAAAGTATTGGTGTTGTTCCTATAATTGCTGATGTATGTGATAAAAAGGAAGCTTTAGTAGCTTCTAAAGAAATAACCAATACTTTACCTTGGTTATTTAATAAAGAATTAGTTGGTTCAATTGCTCTTAATAAAAATAAGGTAGATGGAATTATTTTGATGAGTTCTTTTCCTTGTGGTCCTGATTCTTTAGTGAATGAAATTATTACAAGAAGAATTAAAGATAAACCTATTTTAAATTTGTTATTAGATGGTCAAGAAGGTAGAGCTGGAATTGAAACTAGATTAGAAAGTTTTATTGATATAATTCAAATTAAAAAGGAGGATTTAAATGACTAAGATAAGTGTTACTCAATGGGGTAATTACAGTATTGCTTTTGCTTATTTATTTAAATATGGAGTTGAAGTTGATTATATTACTCCCCCACCTATTACTAAAAAAACTTTAGAAATTGGAACTAAACATAGTCCAGATTATGTTTGTAGTCCTTTTAAATTTACTATTGGTAGTTTAATTGAAGCTTTAGAAAATGGAGCTGATACTTTATGTCAAGTTGGTGGTGAATGTCGTTTAGGATATTACGGTGAATTACAAGAGCAAATAATTAAAGATTTGGGTTATGAATTTGATTTTTTAAATTTATCTGGTTTAGACTTTTCTAAAACCATAGAAGTATATAAGCATTTAAAAAGATTTAATCCAAATATTAATATCAAAAATTTAACTTCTGCTTTGTTAACATCTTTTAAAATGGTTGAAGCAATTGATGAAATTGAGGATTTAGTAAGAAGAAATATTGGTTTTGAAGTTCGTGATGGTGAGATGGAAAAAATACAAAATAATTTTATTAATGAACTTAAGGATATTACCAAAAAAAGTGAGATTAAAGATATTGTTAGTAAATATAAATCTTTGCTTAAAAAAGTTGAAATAAATAAACCTAAAAATTTAATTAAAGTTGGTATTGTTGGTGAATATTTTACTGTTATGGAACCGTTTAGTAATCATTTTATGGAAAAAGAATTAGCTAAAAAAGGTATTGTTGTTGATCGCTGGATAAATATTACTAATACTGTTTTAAAAAATACTGCTAAAAAACAAAAAGAATATGTTAAAGGATATGCTAAATACAATATGGGAGCTACTAGTATGATGACTATTTATAAAGCGCTAGAATTTGCTAAGGAAGGTTATGATGGTATTGTTCATATTAAATCTTTTGGTTGTACTCCAGAAATTGATGCGATGCCTGTTTTACAAAAAATAAGTCGAGATTTTAAAGTTCCTATTTTATATTTTAGTTTTGATTCCCAAACTAGTGAAACTGGAATTCAAACTAGATTAGAAGCTTTTCACGATATGATTTTAATGAGAAAGGAAAATAAGAAATGAAAAAAGCATATTTAGGTATAGACATTGGTTCTATTTCAACTAAAGGTGTTGTTATAGATAGTGAGAATAATATATTATGCAGTGAATATATTTGGACTGAAGGTAATCCAATTGAAGCTGTTAAAAATTTATTAAAGATTTTAGAAAAACAATTTAAGAAAAGAACTTATAAAATTGTTGGGGTTGGTACTACTGGTTCTGCTCGTAAATTAATTGGAGCAATTACTGGGGCTAATGTTGTTAAAAATGAGATTACTGCTCATGCTATTGGTACTACTTCAATTATTAAGGATGTTAAAACTATCTTTGAAATTGGTGGTCAGGATTCAAAAATCATTATTATCGAAGATGGTATAGTTGTTGATTATGCTATGAATACTTTATGTGCGGCTGGTACTGGTTCTTTTTTATCATCTCAATCTAAAAGATTAGGGGTTGAAGTTGAAGATTTTGGAAAAATTGCTTTAACTAGTAAAAATCCCACTAATATTGCTGCTAGATGTACGGTATTTGCAGAGTCTGATTTAGTTCATAAGGCACAAATTGGTCATAAAAAAGAAGATATTATAGCTGGTTTATGTAAATCGGTTGTTACTAATTATTTAAATAATGTTGGTAAGGGTAAAAAGATTAAATCACCTATTGTTTTTCAAGGTGGTGTTTCTAAAAACGTTGGAGTTATTAAAGCTTTTGAAGATGCAACTGGATGTGATGTTATTGTTGACCCAAATTCTCATTTAATGGGCGCTTTAGGGGTGGCTATTTTAGCTAAAAAAGATAAAAATGAAATTAAATTTGATTTTAATATTACTGATATTGATTTTATAACTAAAGGTATTGAGTGTAAAAAGTGCGCGAATAATTGTGAAATCATTTGTATTTATAATGGTAAAAATTTAATTGATGCTTGGGGTAACCGTTGTGAGAATGGTGCTTTAAAAGTTAAGAAAGTGTAAATTACACTTTTTTTATTTTCCCAAAAAAAAAATATGGAATTAATCCATATTTTATTATTGCATAATTTCTGAAACGTTTCCTGCACCAACAGTGTGTCCACCTTCACGAATTGAGAATTTTGTTCCTGCTTCGATTGCGATTGGTGAGATTAACTCAACAGTAATTTCAACATTATCACCTGGCATAACCATTTCTGTACCAGCTGGTAATTCAATAACACCTGTAACGTCTGTAGTTCTGAAATAGAATTGAGGACGGTAGTTAGTAAAGAATGGTTTGTGACGTCCACCTTCTTCTTTAGTAAGTACATAAATTTGTGCTTTGAATTTAGTATGTGGAGTAACTGAACCTGGTTTAGCTAATACTTGCCCACGTTCTACGTCTTCTCTTGAGATACCTCTTAATAATACCCCAGCGTTATCTCCTGCTTCAGCGTAATCTAATTGTTTTCTAAACATTTCGATTCCTGTAACAACAACTTTTTTAGTTTCTTTGATACCAATGATTTCAACTTCATCAGAAAGTCTTAATTGTCCTCTTTCAACACGTCCTGTAACAACTGTTCCACGACCTGTGATAGTGAATACATCTTCAATTGGCATTAAGAATGGTTTGTCTGTATCACGAGCAGGTGTTTCAATGTAGCTATCAACAGCATCCATTAATTCTCCTAATTTTTCAGCCCATACAGCGTCACCTTCAAGACCTTTTAATGCAGATCCTCTGATAACTGGAGCATTATCCCCGTCAAAACCGTATTCTGATAATAATTCACGAATTTCCATTTCAACTAAGTCTAATAATTCTTCATCATCAACCATATCACATTTGTTCATGAATACTACCATACGTGGTACCCCAACTTGACGTGATAATAAGATATGTTCTCTTGTTTGAGCCATTGGCCCGTCTGTTGCAGCAATAACTAAGATTGCTCCATCCATTTGTGCTGCCCCTGTAATCATGTTTTTAACGTAGTCAGCATGTCCTGGACAATCTACGTGTGCGTAGTGTCTAGCTTCTGTAGAATACTCGATATGAGCAGTATTAATTGTAATACCTCTTTCTCTTTCT
>CAYJJY010000067.1:0-3889 GCA_964370615.1 uncultured Muribaculaceae bacterium | reverse complement strand
TTTAATGATTTATTTGATATATTAGTATAAATTTGTGTAGTTGATAATGAACTGTGACCTAACATCTCTTTGATACTGACTATATCTGCGCCTCTATCTAATAAATGAGTGGCAAATGAGTGTCTTAGTGTGTGTGGTGAGAAATTTAGGTTGATATTTTTTTTAATTGCTTGTATTTTTATTAATTTAAAAAAGCTTTGGCGGCTTAAGTTAGTTCCTCTATTATTTAAAAATATGTATTCAGTATTTTCTTTTATTAGTTCATTTCGGTATTCTTCAATATATTTATTTAAATAATATGTAGCGATATCTCCTATTGGAATGATTCTTTCTTTATTTCCTTTTCCTAATACTTTGATTAAATTCATTTTTTTATCATAGTCATTTAATTTTAAATTAACTAATTCTGATATTCTAATTCCTGTTGCATACATTAATTCAATCATCGCTTTATCGCGGTAATTATATGATGTTTTTAAATCAATATCTAGTATTTTTTTTATTTGGTCATAATTTAAAACATGTGGTAATGTTTTTTTCGCTTTTATTAAATTGACATTTTCAAAAGGATCAATTGTTATTTTATTTTCTATTAACAAAAATTTATGAAATGTTTTTAATACTGATATATTATGATTTATACTTTTTATTTCTAATGTTTGATGTAATTGTTTTATATAGTTAGATATATCTTTTGAATTTATATTTTTTATATTATTATTTTTGATATATTCTAAATATTTATTAACATCATTTAGATATGAGTTTATGGTTTTCTCACTATATTTTTTATCTATTAATAAATAATTTTTAAATAACTCTTTTGTATTCATGTTCTCACCTTAATTTTATTATACAATAATTTTGTTTGTTTATATATAAAAATAAGTTAATATTGTTATTTAATTTTTATTTTTGTGTTAAAATAATGGTGGTGATTTATATGGAACCTTTAGCTAATTTAATAAGACCTAATTGTATTGATGATATAATTGGGCAAAAACATTTAGTAGGTAAAAATAAAGTTTTGAGTAACTTGCTTTTAAATAAAAAAATATTTTCAATGATTTTGTATGGGAAACCTGGAATTGGTAAGACCAGTATTGCTACGGCGATAGTAAAAGAGTTAAAATTAAAATATAAGATATTAAATGCAGTTATAAACAAAAAGTTAGATTTTGATATTGCAATTGAGGAATCTAAAATGGGACAACTTATTTTAATTGTTGATGAAATACATCGCTTAAATAAAGATAAACAAGATATACTACTTCCCTACTTAGAAAACGGAATGATTATCTTAATAGGTTTAACTACTTCTAATCCTTATCACAAAATAAATCCGGCTATTAGAAGTAGATGTCAGATTTTTGAGTTGTTTGAACTAAACGACGAAGATATTAAAGACGGTCTTTTAAAAGCCATAACTAAGTTAGATGATATTAAATATGATGATGATAGTTTAGATTATATTGTTAAATTATCTGGTGGTGATTTAAGATTTGCGTATAATTTGTTAGAAGTTTGTTATTATGCTTGTAACAAAATTATTAATATAGACAATATTAAATCAATCAATTCTAAACCAGTCTTTTTTCACGATAACAATGAGGATGGTCATTATGATGTTCTATCAGCATTTCAAAAATCTATAAGAGGTAGTGATGTTGATGCTGCTTTGCATTACTTAGCTCGTCTAATCGAGGCTGGTGATTTAGATAGTATCTATAGAAGGATGACTGTAATAGCTTATGAAGATATTGGGTTAGCTAATCCTATTATGGGAGTTAAAGTTGACGCATGCATTAACGCTTGTGAAAGAATCGGCTTACCTGAAGCTAGAATTCCTTTAGGTAACATGATTATTGAACTTGCCTTATCACCAAAATCCAACAGCAGTCATTTAGCTTTAGACATGGCATTAAATGATATCAGAAGTGGTAACACAGGAAATGTTCCGAGTCATATTAAAACTAATTCTAAAACCTATTTATACCCTCACAATTACAAAAATAGTTACGTTAAACAACAATATTTACCAGACAAAATCAAAAACAAACAATATTATTTCCCGAGAAATAACAAACATGAATTAGAACTAAAAAAAATCTATGAAAATTTAAAAAAATACTAAAATTAAACACTGCTAAAACAGTGTTTTTTTGTATGTTTACTTTACATTATTGTAGATGTAAATCTAAAATTAAGCCTTATAAATCAATATGTTTTATAAAAGTGTAAATGTAAAGCGAACATTTATGGGAAATAGTTGATAAAAATGGGAAATAAATAACTATTTTAAATTTTATGTGTACTTTTTACCCTCTAATTTCAGTTGATTTTTGTATTATTTCCCACAAAAAAACTCACTATTTGAGTTTTTCATTTTCATTATTATAGTAATATTGAACAGCTGTTTTCAAAAAGTGAGTACCTGCATTATTAAACGATTCAAATGACTTACCATCTAAAAATTCAGAGTATATTTCCTTTACTTGGTTTAATGTATCCTCCATTAATTCTAACATATATAATTGCGAATCACTTAGAGATGGTGGCATAAAAATAGCAAAATAATCTTCAGCCAGATTAGAAATAACAACATTACCTCTTTTAACAATTTCTTTAATGTTGCGATCCTTTTCATAATATTTTTTTTCAAGTGCAAATTCATTATAACAATCCTGATGAAGTTGTTCTAGCTGTTTTTTATACTTAAAAATTTGTCCTTCTTGATCTATTATAATAACACGGTATTGTTTAACGTTTTCCATTCTTCCTCCTTTTAAAAAATCACTGATACAATATCAGTGATTAACTTCCTACTTTACGTGATTCAATTTCAGCCATCTTAGTTAAAACTTCTGATAAATTTTCATCTGTAACTTTAGTATAATTTAGTTCTTTTAAAGCTTTTTCTTTATTAGAGATAATTTCAACTGTACGACTCATCTTTTCTTCTTTTTTTTGCTCAATATGATTTAAAAACTGTTCTCTAGAAGCTGCTATTTTACTTTTAGAGGCTGTTCCTCTATTATATAAATTTGAAGCTGAGAACATTATACTTTCAAATATATATTGTTGCTCTTCATCGAAAATAAACTCATTAGGATTTGTTAATCCCAATGCTTTTGAAGTATATCCTAAAATGTATTTTAACTCCTTAGAACTATCCAATGATTGTAACATATGAAACATATAAAGAATAGTATAATACCCTTCTTTGGTTTGAATTTTATCTTTCATACTGTTAATTATATCTTGCATAAGAATTTTTTCTTTTTTGTTCAATGAACCTAATAAACTTTTATCAGTTTCAGAATAAGTATTTTCATTTAATTTAGCATCAATTTGATTAATATAATCTGTATTAACTGTTATTGAATCAATATCTTCAGAATTTTTCACACCTAATAAATTTAATAATAACAATTTTTTATCTTTCGGCCATTTATTAACACTATCTAATTCCAAATAATTATATATCATTTGACGGGATACGCCCAAATATTGAGCTAGTTTAACTTTTGATATACCAAGTTCTCTTAAAATGTCGTTTAATCTATTCATATTAGACCTCCTACTATCATTTTAGCATATTATGTCTAAAAGTCAAGGTGTAAATAAAAAGTATAGTGGATAAACAGTTATTTTAACTAAAAAAAGAATGACTAATTCTTTAAATTTTAATATATATTCAACATTTGTTTTACTTCTTTTAAAGACAAACCACTTATTTCAGAAATAGTTTCAATAGCAATATTTTTAACATACATTCCCTTAACCATTTCCATAGTCTTTTGTTCAATACCTTGTACAATTCCCTGTTCAATACCTTGTTCAATTCCTTGTTCAATTCCTTGTTCAATTCCTTGTTCAATTCCTTGTT
>CAYJJY010000066.1:0-4020 GCA_964370615.1 uncultured Muribaculaceae bacterium | reverse complement strand
AAACAGTGGCTGAGAAACCAACTCAGGACCTTAGTGTAGACCAGTTAGCTGAAGTTGAACCTAGTGAGACCGTACGTGTAATGTCAGCAGAGGCTACACCCTCTGTAAGCTCTATTTCTACTGAACCTGACCAACAGGTCGTAAAACAAGATTTGGAGCCTAAGAATCAGCCTGAAGAACAATTTGATGACCTTCCTCCTGTACCTGAGTACTTGAATGAAGCACCTATATTCGAAGACGACTATACGCCTATTACTGATGAGGAGTATTCGTATTATGAAGAAGTTTTTAATGAGGAAGAAGTTAGTTTAACTACTTTTGAAAATATTAATTTCAGTAACATAGATTTAAGTACTGTGTCTGAAACAGTTAAAAATATGATTACTCAGTTTAATAAAAATAAAACTGATAAAGAAGTAGCTAAAGGGTTTACCTCAACTGAAAGTTTTGAAACCTTAAAGAATCATATTAAAACTAAAGCTAACAATATGCTTACTAAAGGTAAACAATTTGTAGCTACTATTAATACTGATATAGAAAATACAGAGTTAGAGATAACTGAAGCATTAACAAATAAAGTAGATACATCTAAAATTCAAGCTAAGTTGGATAGTTTACTTAAAAGAAAAGAAGATGCATTCAAATCTATGGATGCTATTCGTGAAAGTGTATCTCAAAGTATTAAAGATTTACGTAAAAAATTTGTAGAAAGAGAAGTATCTGTTCCTGCTGTACAAACTGCTGTAGCTTTAGACACTAGGCTAAATGAAATAGATAATATCACATCTAATGAATCTATAAAGTATAATGATGTATTTAAAGCTTCTAAGGATGTGTTTCACTTAGGTGCTGTACAAGATGTCGATACCGACATTAACATTACAGAGTATAAGAGTAGTATAGGGTATGGTTCGACTAATACTAAAAGCTTTTTAGTCAAAGAACTTGAATTTGCTCCTGCTTTAGGATTGTTATTTGAATTTAACACTAAAGGGACTCCTGCAGTTAACGCTACCACAGCACAAGTAGTAGACCATAGTATTTTACAGTTAGCTTCTAGTCCTTACTTGTTCCATCCTATGGGAAGTTCTTTAGATTCGTTTAAACTATCTGTAGATGATGGTAATACTGTTGCTTCTGACGATATTAAAGATGCATTCTTAAATGAGTTTGGCATGTTTCGTTCTACTGTTGCTAACGCATTAGGGCAACAAATACTTGATTCTTTAGGTTTACAGAATAATAACAAGTATAGAGACGAGTATGCTATTATGGTTACCAATATGGGTAATTTAGCTTTAACCCGTATGGAAAGCTTAGGTTTGATACAATCTTTTACTGCTAATGAAGTAAGAGAATTTTCAGGGTATAAAATAAAACCTGATGTAGTTAACACCCCTAACACTGTTAAGCTTACTATGAGTAAGGAAGACCTAAGAGCAGTAAAACGAGATTTAGTTGCTCTAGATAACAAGTACCTTATAAAAAGTAATCCTAACAAGAAGGGTCCTTTAAAGTTAAAGCCTAGACAACAAACAGAAGCTAACGTTAAGAACGCTAAGGGCACTGTAGTAACTAAGAAACAATTATCTGAACTAAATGCTTTAACTCAGGTTGCTTACACTCTTAACAAATCTCTAATAGAGCAAACATTCTATAAAGATGGTAAACGTAATCAGAAAGTAATTGATAATGTTTTAACCTCTATGGGGTACACATGGGATTTAGATTCCTTGCCTATGGAAGCTTATAAAAGTGTTACAGGGTTAGCTGTAAGACCTAAGAATCCTACTGAAGCACATGAGAGCCTATTAGGTAAAAATGGAGCCATACGTAGGGAGTTAGAGGCTTTACTAGATTTATACGAAGAGAACTATGAAGGTGACTACTACTTTAATTGGTTTATAGGCAGTAACACTAGATTCAATATGGAAGGTACAGATGTAAATCCTCAAACTAATAAACACTTACAAAGGGCATTACTCCGTAATGCTCAAGTAGATTTGTATGATAAGAATAATATAGAAGATATGGAATCCTTCAAGTTCGGGTTAGCTTCTATATTTGATTTCGCTAATAAGGCTCCTAGGGACTACAACGGAGCTATTGATGCTTTACTATCAGTTAAACCAGAAGTGTTACGAGAAGCTTTATTAAGCGGAGATAAAGGTAAACTAAAAGATATTCATCCTGTACTAGGTATTGAAACTATTGGTCATGCTTTAGTTGCTGTAAATGCCATTGAAGCTTATCAAAAAGGTGGAGATGTATTTGAAGCTGAGTTACTAGTTGAACATGATGCTACTACTTCTGGTTACTTTATTAGATTCTTACAATATGCAAATCAACCTACAGAAGTGCTAAAAAGAGTAGGTATTTTGTTTAAAGACTTTGGGAAAACTATGAGAAACCTAAAGACTACTGAACAAAACTTCTTAGATACATACGAAACAACTGTAGCTAACTACGACTTGCCACCTGTATTTAGTTTAAAAGGATATAGTTTTAAGTCTGCTACCAACGCTCTAAATGGTTTAGTTAAAAGTACTATTGGAACAGAAGATGGAGCATTGCTTAGAAAACCACAGGATGGGGCTATAACCTCGGCTCTACGTAAATTAGCTAAACCTGCTACTATGATATTTGGCTATAGTGCTGGTGAGAAAAAGATTAAAGAAGAAACAGGTAAAGCCTTATTAGATGGACATCTTAACGCTTATTACAAGAGATTAGCATCTGGTAACACAGATAAGTTAACTGAAGAAGAAACAAGTTTTGCTAGAATGATGCTAAACTTTGCGTACACTTTAGATACAGTACAGTTAACTGGCAACCCTCAAGCAGATAAGAGAAATGCTTTAAATGAATTGAAGAAGCTTCTTAGAACTAAGAGTACCAGTGAAATTGTAGTACAACTTCCTACGCAATCTAATGATACATTATTAAACAATGTAGCAAATATTGCTAAGTGGAAGAATACTAAAGCTTCTCAAAAAACTAACTTGAATGCTGTGCTTACAGCTATATACTCTGAGACAGTAGGTCAAGGTGTATATGATTCTTTAAGTACCTTGTATGAAGGAGATGTGGAAATAAGCAAAGCCTATAACAGTATGTACCAAGCATTAGGCTTAGTTTACACCAAACTGGAACAAGAGGTTAGGGACACCCTAACGAAACAATACGGAACTAAAGTACCTGTTGAAGCATATGATACTGCTATGGAAAACTTAAGAGCAGTTATGCCTAGATTGAAAACAGCACTCTTAGATAAAGACAATGATACTATTGCTTCTGAAGTGCCTTTGTTGGGAAGTAGAACATTACATAAAGCAACTGGTAAAACTTATTCTGTTCGTAATCCTTTTGCTAAAGGGCAAAAGTACACAACTACTGTACCTAAAATTAGAGTACCTGAAGCAGTATACGCTAAAAATATTGTTACAGCTATTCATGGTACTGATGCTGTTATTGCAGGTGGTACGTTTAAAGATTTGTATGATGAAGGTATCACTACTTTAATTATACATGATGCTTTTCAAACTACAGCTAAAAATAGTAGGAAAGTAGTACACACAGCTAATAGACTATCTTATGAAACTAGTGAGCAGTATAGTGTGTTTGAACAATTGTCTGAAGTTTTAACAGAGATGGAAAATTTACTTATATCAGACCCTGCTCTAGCAACTAAAGTAAATAGTATTAGGGCTAATATCCCACTAGGTGAAGACTTAACCTACGATGATGTTGAAACTCTATTTAAGATTACTGGTAGTAGTGTTAAAGCTAGAAGAGATAACTTGTTCAAGCAACCTATTGCTATAGCCAACATAGGTGGACCAGAAGGTTCTACATTCTACTCTGGAGATACAACAGCTCAAGAATATGCTGACACTCTAGGAAGTATTAATTATATTACTCCTGAAGCTGCTAAAATGATTACAACTAAAAGTTTAACTAATAGATTGGAATTGTTTGATAAGCTTTCTGAAGGTGTAATCGAAGACTCAAAGCATCTAA
>CAYJJY010000065.1:0-4107 GCA_964370615.1 uncultured Muribaculaceae bacterium | reverse complement strand
TAAAGACCCAGCATAAGGAATTCTAGTTTTTTTAATATCCAACTTATCACATAAAACTAAAACTGTAGTTAATATGTCATTACTATCAAAACCAACTCTATGATTTTTAATAGCATTCAATATCCTTTGTTTATAAACAATATTCTTATCTAATAAATAATTATAAGCTAATTCATAACCCCTAATTTCATGATTATCCTTACCATCTAAACAACCAATATCATGAAGTAAACTAGCTATCATAATAGCCTCAACTTCATACTTATTACATCCTAAATTAGTTAAAATACTTATGGCTAAACCAGAAACATTTAAAGCATGAGTTAAATCGTGATAAGCCCACCCATTAACATCATTATCTTCAAACTCTTTAATACTATTATATATATCAATTATGTATTTATCATTTAAAATACTTTCATATATAGAATCAACTTCATAAGCTTTATTAATTATATTTTTAATAAAATCATTTTTAGATGAAGTATACATTTTTCTATCATCACTATATTTTAAGGATAACTCTTCTTTTAACTTTTGATAATCTAATAAAGCATCATTATTATCCCTTAAATAATTTCTGAATAAAATAGATTCAATATATCTAGGACTCGTAACCTCTATAATATGAATAAAATGAGTCGATACTTCACCATCTTCAACAACCAATAATATTTCATCATCCATTTTCTTATCTCTAATATTATAGTTATCTAAATATTTAAACATTTCTTTATAATAATCAGTACTTTTCAGTTCATTAACACCAACAGAAACATCAATTACCGGTTTAGCTTTCAACCCTTCAATCGAAGTTGAACCAATATGTTCAATCTCAATAGCTTCATCACCAAAAACATCACTTAAAACTTCATAAACAGATAAATACATATCTTTCCATTTACTATTATAATTTTCTAAAACAACTGTTCCTTTAACTAATCCCATCAATTCCTCCTTATTAATTAAATTCCTAATTTATTATCACGATACCATTTAGCAAAATCATCCATAGCACTACCCCAAAAAGTAGCCTCTAATTTATTATCAGTTTCCCTTAATTCACTTAAAGTTTTATCATATCCATCAGGTATATAAAATAAATCATGCCATCTACCAAGTTTACCCTTACCCTCATAAGCAATAAAACCAGTTCCTCCACCAGTAAATACAACAGGTTCACAACCAGGTTCACAATAAGCAAAACAATGTTCTAACCTAGCATTACGATTACTTTCATTTTTAAGTAAAGATAAAAACTTTGAAACACCAATTTGTTTATCAAAATAAGCATTATAAACACCAGGTAATCCTCCTAAAGCATCAATAAATAAACCACTATCACTTTTTAAAACAGGATACCCTAATTTATCAGCAGCATACCTCGCACTAAAAGCCGCTACAGAAGCACAACTATTACCTTGTATTTCTAAAATTTCAAAATCAGGATCAACAATCTCTAAATCAAAACCATATTTATCTTTAAAAAATCGATTAGCCTCTTCCACCTTGTGTTTATTAGTTGTTAAATATATCAATTTCATAAATTCACCACCTTTACATCTGTAATAAAGTTAAATAAATAATTATTTTCAGAAACAAATATTTTTCCATCCATAGAATATTTGTTTATAAACCAAACATTAACACCATCAAAACCATTTATTAAAACAGTGATCTTACTACCATTTTTATTTGTGATTTCACATATCTTATTAATCCAACTATCATCAAATAAAAAATTATTATATTTAGTATTTAATTCTATTCCTCTAATATTTTCAATTAACACTTCTTCTTCATATTGCTTTAAAACATCCATTCCCCATTCTTCGTGAGTTTCTTTAGAACCGTCATCAAATAACCTAACAAAAATACTTTCACCACTTAACTTCAAAAACTTAGCGACCATAACAGAAATTTTATTATTTTCTTTAATTTCTAAAACAATATACTTATCAACTAAATCAGTTAATTTACTTTTATCAGTATCCATATCAAAAAAATCATGTTTATAATCAACTACTGGTAATTTATCTTCCATAACTATACCTCCTCTATCATTAATCCATCTGCACTAGTTTTAATATTAAAATATTTTCGATATTTTTCATCTAAATAATTATTTAGAAAATCTTTAAGTTCATGAAAATACCAACTAGCTAAATAATACATTCCATCTAAACCTTCTATATCTGTTATTAAATCATAAAAAGCATTTTTTTCACAATCACTTATTAGTGGACTATTTAAATAAAACATATTATCAATAGAACCATCTTTCAAAATGATATACTTAATCATTTTAAGAATAAGTTTATTCATAAATATCTTTTCACCATTATACTCACATTTATAATATTTTTTATTTTTTAATAGTTCACTATATTCACTCAACTCATTTTCATCATCTTTTAAAATGTTGCACATATTAATTAAATATATTTTTTCAGTTTGTTTATTCCCTAAAATTTCCATATTTTTATAAGATAATTTATTTTTTAAATCTATTGTTAATTGTTTTCCTTCAGTTGAAATTGGAATATTTTCATAAGAATCACTAAATGTATAAAATTGCTTATAACTAAATACATATTCATCAAGAATATTTTTATTATCAAGATTTTTATTAATTTGTAACTTTTCTAAAAAATCATTTAATAAAGTACTATAAGTTATAGTTATATAATCTTTTATTATTTCAAACTTTAAAGTTAAATAAACATATATCTTTTCATAATTACTATATTGTTGTTCTATTAATATCTTATACCATTCACATTGAGAATAATTTTTTCCATCAACTTTAACAATTCCTTCTACATGAGATACTTTATTTTCAATAACTAAAACATAATCTTTATTATTCACTTTAAAAGTTATAAGAATATCAGGTTTACTGTTAGTTCCTCCTAATTTTTTTCTAACAACAATTCTGATATTTGTAATATTATTAAAATCATAACCACATAGACTTAAAAATAATAACAAAGGTTCATTCTTTAACTCATATATATTATCTTCCTTTAATAGATTAGCTAAAAAATTAGTATGCATATCCTCATATCTAAATAAATCAATTTGTTCAATAAATATTGGTTGTTCATAAAATTTTTTAAATGCTTTAACAGTTTTTTCCATACTCTCTCCTTTATAATAAAATCCACCATAATTAACCCTAATCTTATTATACAATAAAACTTCCAGACATTTTATAATTTTTTAAAAAGAATTTAATTTTTTTTAAGCAATTGCCATTTTATTACACTCTAAATAGCCTTTAGATTCCAAATCATTTAAAGCTTCTAATCTTTGAAAAGTAACTAATTTCATTTATCAATCCTCAATTCTAAAGCAGTTTCCAATTTCAAATAACAATCTTCATTTTTTATAGTTAAATAAATGTGAATTTTATCATTAATAATATCAGAAAATTTAACCCAATACTCACCATCAAATAAAGTTTCAATCTTATCATTATTAGCAAATTCAACAAAATCAATTATAGGTAACTCATGTGAATTTTCCAAATCTAAATTTCCTTGATATTCTTTATTCTTTAAAATATTAAAATCACTATGAATCACATTTACAAAAAAACATAGACATCCTTTATCATTTTCTTTACTAAAACTACACTCAATAAAAAATATTTTTCCCATATAAACGCCATTATGAGTATAATCTGTACTCTTTACAGAACTTTTTAAATCATAATAACTATAATTATTATAAACAAGCATAACAACACCCTAATTCCATTATACTACACTTTTTAAGATAATTCCTCATATAAATTATTATAATATATTTTATAAAACAATAATTTATAACTATTCAAAATATTAAATACACCACAAATTTTAGGATAAGCATATTTAATATTTTCAAACAAATCAATATATCTACTATCCAAATTAAATAACAAAGGCTTATATTTCTTATTCCACATTTCTCTGCTTCTAAAGCCCTCCCCATTTCTAATAAAAAATGTAATGTCTCTAGCCTTTTTAAAATCAACACAGTTACATATTATTTCATAAATATCTTCCCTACTACCAATTAAATCCAAATCAGATAAATTCTTATAAAAATCAGTACCATGAG
>CAYJJY010000064.1:0-4138 GCA_964370615.1 uncultured Muribaculaceae bacterium | reverse complement strand
TGGTGGTGAAGGTGCGGAAGTAATTTACGCATTAAGAAACAACTCAGAGTTATCATTAAAAGTTTTAAATGAACTTGAAAAAGAAGGTCAAGTAATAAGAGAAGCATATCAAAGAAGATCCACATCAGATACAACAAAAGATTATTATTTTATCCACAGGGAAACAGGATTAACAGAACCAATAATAGTGGAATATGGATTTGTGGATAATGTTAACGATGCAGAAAGATTAAAACAAAATGAACAAGATTATGCTAATGCAACAGTTAGAGCTGTATTAGATTATATAGGATATATAGAATCAGATAACAATACATACACAGTAAAAGCAGGTGACAGTTTATATAGTATAGCAAAAAAATACAATATAACTGTGGATGAATTAAAAACAGAAAACAATTTAACATCTAATTTAATAAGTATAGGCCAAGTTTTAAAAATTCCTACTAAAACAACTACTCCGGATAATTATTTAGAATATATAGTAAAACCTGGAGACAGCTTATATAGAATAGCACTAAACAACAATACGACAGTAGATAAATTAGTAGATTTTAATAACTTAAGCTCAACAGCACTTTCAATCGGTCAAATTATAAAAATACCAGTAACTGAACCACCAACTGAACCACCAACTGAACCAGAACCAACGCCACCAACTACTCAAACATACACAGTAAAAGCAGGAGATAGTTTATATAGTATAGCTAAACAGTTCAACACAACAGTAGATAGTATTAAAAAACAAAATAATTTAACTTCAGATTTACTAAGTATAGGTCAAGTATTACAAATACCATCAAATGATTCAACAGAAATAATTTTATACACAGTAAAATCAGGAGATAACTTATATAAAATAGCTAATCAATTTAATACAACAGTAGATAGTATTAAAAAACAAAATAATTTATCCACAGATTTATTAAGTATAGGTCAAGTGTTACAAATACCATCAAATAATACAGAAACGACATATACAGTAAAAGCTGGGGATAGTTTATATAGTATAGCAAATAGATACAATACTACTGTGGATAACTTGATAAACAAAAATAATTTAACATCAACTTTATTAAGTATAGGTCAAGTATTGAAAATTTAAGTTACAAATAGTAACTTTTTTAAATGAAAATAAAAAAATATCATCTTAAATGTTTAGATAATGATATAATGAATATAGAAAGAAGTTGAAATTTTGAATAATATTGTATATCATGGAAGTCACATTGGTGGACTGAAAGAAATAAAAAAACACAAGAGTACACATAATATAGAAGCTGTCTATGCATCACCCAATATATCTATTCCACTAGCTTTCATCAGAAATAAAAATAATGGTGATTTAGATCTTAAAATCAGTATTTCAAATGATAAACTACAAATTGTAGAACGACGACCAGGTTTACTAAATAAAATATATAATTTAGAAGGATACATATACGAATTATCAAGCAAAAATTTTAAGCATTATGATTATTTGTGGAGTCCAGAAGTGGTTTCAGAAAAAAACGAAATTGTACTAAAAGAACTATATTTTCCTTCAATAATAAAAGAGTTAGAAAAATTAAACTCTGAAAATAAAATTGAACTTTTCAAATATCCAGAAAGACCAATTAACACACCATTAGATAACTCCGATTTAATTGAACACTGCTTACACATTGCTAAAAAATATAACAAAAAAGATTTAATTGAAAGATTAATAACCATTTATCCGCATCTTGAAGAAAGTGTAAATTTAAAATCAAATAAACAAAGAAAGAAGTGATATCAAATGAAAATAAAGATAAAAACAGATAGTATTAACATTGATGTTTACGGGCATTATTTTCACCCTGATGTGGACGAAGGAATTGAAGAAAAAGAACTTCTAAAAATTAGAAAAATAACTATATCTTCACATAATGAATTAAACAATAATGATATTTATAATGTAGATTTAAAAGAATTGGATTTATTGAAAAATTTAAGCTCTCTAACTATAGTAGGTATTAAAATTAATGATGAAGAACTTGAAACCATTTTAGCATTACCAAAATTAAATGAACTTTGCTTTCATGGTGTTAAATTTAATATAAAAAATAAAAAAAGTATTGAATTTAAAAATTTCCAAACTTTAACTTTCAGTGATTGTGATAAAACAGATAGGTTAATTGTAACCAACATCTACTACTTAAAACTAATAGGTGAAAATAGTTTATCTAAAATAATAAATACTAAAATATTAGATTTATCACTGAATAATATAAAAACAAATATGTTAGATATAGATAATGTCGAAACAATTAAAGTTTCAAAAAACGTAACTGAAAAAACTATTATAATTCTAAATAAAAAATGCAATAATTTAATAAAAGTAAACAATGATAAAGATATCTTTAAACTATATATTTTATTTAGTAATATTTATAACAATTATCCAATCGATGATGAAAAAATTTCACAAGAGGACTTTGAAGAACTTGTAAGTATAGCAAAAAAATTCCAACATCCTTTTGAAGCACTATTTCGAATTGCATTAAATTATTCTAATACAGATATAAACTTTGATATAATCGAAACTTATATGATAGATAAACTAAATGCTGATTATTTATTAGAAGTATATTCCATAGCGGGTATTAATCAATTAGATGATGAAAAATCAAAGAATAAATTATCCCAAGTAAAAGATAAAGAATTTTTAACAAAATTATCTGAAGCAAATTGGTTATTAGATTCAAAATTTATAAATTATATAAATAAAATAATAAAATAAAAATTTAAGTTACAAATAGTAACTTTTTTTAATAAAAAAATACAACAAATATGTTGTACTATCTATCATAAACTCCAAAAATCATCCGTTTAACTGCCAAATACATATAAGAGATTCTATACCATGTACCATAATCTACAGCTCCCGAAATATTAACATCAAAAACCTCTTGAAACTTTTCGACAGCCTCTTTAGTATTCTCATCATATTCTCCATTAGGATTAGTAATTTGAATTAACCCAGGATAATTACCTCTAATAATATTTAACTGATTCTGGATCTTCATAACCTCTTCACCACAAGACCCTAATTTTAAAACATAACCAGGATAAGAAGTAGGTAAACCTTCAACAATCTCAGTACTTTTAATACTTAAAGTATTACCATAATAATATTTTAATATCTCCTCATAATTATAGCCATCTAAAGCTAAATCCTGAGAACCCCATTGCCATAACCATCCAAGATTTTGTAAACTTGTTCCATCACAATATTGTGCAAACATAGGCTCTTCTTTACCATCCCTTTGAATATACAAACCTAACATCTCATCAACAATAGTAGTTATACTATCAAATAAAGTTCTATTATGAATATATTTTTGATCGTAAGCAGTAACAGAAGTAATTGTAAAAGAATAACCTTTAGATGGATACCATTCAGTATATACCCTGTTTAATGTATAAGACATAATAGCTAAAACATTCGCCTTAATAGATTCAACATTCCAAGTAGAATAAATTTCACTACAAGCAACATTTTTAATATATTCAGAAAAAGGAATATAATATTCAGGTGCCCGAGTATCATTAGGAACACCATCATGAACAATAACATATTCAGGAATAACAACTTTACTTAAAACAGCAAGATTAACTCCCAACTCATCTTCCACATACTTAGGAGCATAATCACCATTTAAAACATTAGGTTGTAAATTGATAACATCAACTAATAAATTATCATTATCATTAGAAGTTAAAATAACATCTTGTAAAGAAGTAACTCCAGGAAAAACCTGGACATTTTTAATTATTTTAGAAACAAACCCCTCTTTACTAACTTCGATATCATATACACTGTAAGGTTCATCGTTTCCAGGACTTAAAGAATTTTCAATTCCCACCGTTTGCAAAGTAACAGCTTCAATTTTTCCATTAATATTAGTAAAATATTCATTCAAAACACCAACAATTTTAACACTAGCCCCTTCAATAGGTTGAGCTACACTATCAGCATAAACCGATACAATTAAATAACCTTGATTCATTTCATCACCTAAAATATTATATTCAAATACCTATTTTAGTAAACCTATAAAATAAATATAATATATTATTATATAGGAGGAAATATGGATTATAAAATTTTAAAAGA
>CAYJJY010000063.1:0-4231 GCA_964370615.1 uncultured Muribaculaceae bacterium | reverse complement strand
AGTATTAGCAGCAGCTGGTGCTAACAAAATCGCTGTTATCAAATTAGTAAGAGAAGTTACTGGTTTAGGATTAAAAGAAGCTAAAGACTTAGCAGATAACGGTGGAGCTATCAAAGAAGGTATCTCTACAGATGACGCTAACGAAATCAAAGCTAAATTCGAAGAAGCTGGTGCTACAATCGAAGTTAAATAATTTTAGCTTTTAAATATGAGTTTATAACTCATATTTTTTTTGTATTAATATTGATATTAAAAAAATAATATGTTAGAATTATATTAAGATAGTAAAGGGGATATTAATATGAATAAAAAAGCATTTACATTAATCGAGTTAATAGCAGTAATAATTATATTAGCTATAGCAGTAATGATTGCAACACCAATTATTACCGGATTAATAGAAGAAGCAGAAATGAAAACAGAAATGGCTAGAATCCACTTAGTAGTAGATGCTGCCGATTTATACTATTCAGAAAGTATGTTTGATCCAGTAATGAAAGAAAAAGTAAAAGATGGAGTAAATATCTATGATGAATTACAAATGACAGGAGATAAACCTGAAACAGGAGTAGCAAAACTAAACTCATCAGGTGAAGTAAGTGTATCTATTTTTATAAATGATAGATGTTATATTAAAAATTTTGATTCAGTAGAAATATATATTGATCAATCTAAAAAAACAGAAGAATCTTGTATTCCACCAGAACCATATGTAGATATAGTATTAGCAGATCAACCAAACATTGTTGAAGGACTAGTACCAGTAACTATAAATGACGATGGAACAATTATTCTAGCAGATGATTATACAGAGTGGTATAATTATGAAGAAAAAATTTGGGCCAATGCAGTTGTATTAAATGCTAACGTAGAAATATATCCAGGTGATTATATTCCATATTCAGCTATTCATCAAATGTATGTATGGGTGCCAAGATATGAATATAAATTTAAAGAAAATGCAACATCAGCCGATGCAATAGATATTAATTTCATTGGTACAGAAATAACAAATACAAATAATACTCAAGGTTACACGGTACATCCAGCATTCTCATTAAGAGATGACAACGGAGTTAAAACAGAATTAACAGGTATGTGGGTAGCTAAATATAAGGTTAGTACCAATAATTTTGAAATAAAATATGATTTGAGCATTAAAGGTTATTACGTAGCAGCAAATTTTTATGAAGATATGGTAACAAATGGTAAAAATTACGATTTAAATCATGATGCAGTAGATATGCATATGATTAAAAATACAGAATGGGGAGCAATAGCTTATCTTTCGCAATCGAAATTTGGAATTTGTAATTCCGATGGAACTTGTACATCTAGTGATGGAACCATTTTAAAAGTTGAAAATAATTCTTCATTCATAATTGGAATAGCTAGTATTTCAGCTGCGATTACAGGATATGGCGGAACTGATGAAAATAGATTTGTTGATAATTTAGCATGGGAAGAAGGTAGTACCTCTCTTCATCCGGATAAGTATGAGTGGGCCACTGCAGGAAGTATAAAATCAAGTACAAATCATAATGTATCTGGGATTTTTGATATGGCAGCTGGTAAAGGAGAATATGTAGCTGGAATTTCTTATGATTCTGGAAATGAAAATTTAGGAATACCGTTCTTTGATACATTGGATGAGAAATATGTTGATAAATATTTTTATGGAACATCATCATCTGATATGACAAGATATTTAGTAGGTGATGCAACAGTTGAAACGGCAGGATACAATGATGATGATATGAAAATGCTAAGTGGAACTAATTATTCATTTATTAGGGGTGGAGTGACACCAACTGTAATAAGTAATGGTATATTTGCATACAACAGTGTATATTATAATGATTATGGTAAAATTATGTTACCTAGTTCTAGACCTGTTCTATGGACTGATCCAATTAATTAATATAGGAAATCCTATATTTTTTTAATTTTTAATCAAAACTATTTACATTACAATATAATTTATGTTATACTTAATATTAGTAGTCATTTAAACTTTATTGGAGTTGATTCCATGAATTATATTAACAATTTAAATCAAAATTAAACAAATGTGAACCGATACTCTTTAGTATGGGTTTTTTGACTTTAAAAAGGAGGAATATGAGTTTTTATTTTACAAATGATGATAGTTTAAAAAGCAATCGAAAAAAAATCGATGTAAAAATTTCTGATACTCCTTTTTCTTTTTGGGTTGATAATGGAGTATTTTCTAAAAATGGTTTGGATTTCGGAACGAGGACCTTACTAGAAAATCTAAATATAAATAAAGGAAATGTTCTTGATTTAGGATGTGGCTATGGTCCTATCGGAATATTTATATCTAAAAAATATGATTTAAAAGTTGATATGATTGATGTTAATTTAAGGAGTATTGAATTAGCTCAAGAAAATGGAAGATTAAATAAAGTTAATATTAATGTTTTTGAAAGTAATGGGTATGAAAACATTAAGACAAAATATGATTATATAGTGACAAATCCACCAATAAGAGTTGGTAAAAAAATCTTATATGATTTACTATTTACAGCAAAACAATATTTAAATAAAGATGGTGAACTTTGGTTAGTCATTAACAAAGACCAAGGAGCTAAAAGTTTGATAAATGATTTACAAAAAGAATACACAGTTGAAGTAGTTACGAAAAATAAGGGATTTTTCATTATAAAAGCTAAAAACTAATTGACTTATCATTAGTGTTTTGGTAAAATTATAAATTAGCGGCATGTAATTTTGGCATGCAAAATATTAATATTATGGGGTGAATAGATGGCATATACAATCAAAAAAATTGGTAAGGGTAGAGAACGTAGAAACTACGCTAAAACAGAAAATGCAATTGAGTTAGGGAATTTATTAGAAATTCAAAAAAAATCATATGACTGGTTTATTACCGAAGGTATTAAAGAAGTTTTTAATGATGTTTTTCCTGTGGAAAGTTTTACAGGTAATTTTACATTAGAATTTGGGGATTATTTCTTTGAAAAACCTAAATATTCTATTAAAGGATGTAAAGAAAGATATGCTACTTACGCATCACCTTTAAAAGTTGAAGCTCGTCTTTTTAACGGTGAAACTGGAGAAGTTAAAGAACAAGAAATTTTCTTAGGTGACATGCCTATAATGACAGAAAATGGAACATTTGTAATTAATGGAGCTGAACGTGTAATCGTATCACAATTAGTTAGATCTCCATCTTGTTATTACACAAAAGAACAAGACAATAAAACAGGACGTATTTCAATATCATCACAAATTATACCTAATAAAGGTACATGGTTAGAATATGAAATAGATTCAAGAGATATTGTCTATGTAAGAATTGATAGAACAAGAAAAGTTCCAATTACAACATTATTAAGAGCAATAGGTTTAAATAGTGATTCAGACATCTTAGATTTATTCGGAGAAAATGAATTAATTATAAAAACAATGGAAAAAGATGCTAATAAAAATACAGACGAAGCATTAATCGATATTCATTCAAAACTAAGACCAGGTGAACCTAGTACATTAGATTCAGCTAAAAATCAATTAATCTCAAGATTCTTTGATTCATTTAGATATGATTTAGCTAAAGTAGGAAGATATAAATTTAATAAAAAATTAAATGTATATGACCGTTTAGCAGGATGTAAATTAGCTGAAACAATAAAAGTAGATGGTGAAGTAATCGCATCAGAAGGAGATATTGTAACTAATGAAGTATTAGCTAAATTAAAACCAGTTTTAGAACAAGGATATGGATTCAAAGATACATTAATAAATGAAGAATTAGATACATATGGAAATGTTCAAGTAATTAAAGTATATAGTAATAAAGATAATGAAAAAGTAATTAATATTATCGGTAACGATCATACAATCGATGAAAAACGTTTAACAATATCAGATATTTATGCAACAATCTCATATTACTTAAACTTATTTGAAGATGTTGGATCATTTGATGAAATCGATCACTTATCAAATAGACGTGTACGTCAAGTAGGTGAATTATTACAAAATCAATTCAAAACAGGTATTTCAAGAATTGAAAGAGTAATAAGAGATAGAATGAGTACTCAAGAATTAACAGAAGTTACACCAAAAACATTAATCAACATAAGACCATTAACAGCTTCAATAAAAGAATTCTTTGGTTCATCACAATTATCGCAATTCATGGATCAAACAAATCCAATCGCTGAGTTAGCTAACAAAAGAAGATTAT
>CAYJJY010000062.1:0-4400 GCA_964370615.1 uncultured Muribaculaceae bacterium | reverse complement strand
TTAGATTCTGATATTTTATCCTGTGTATAATCTTTTGTATAACAAATGCCATCTATTTCAACGGCTAAATAAATCTCACCATTTGGTTTGATTTGAACAACTCCAACCTCAGGCAACTCACCTGAAAACTTAAAATTATCATTTCCATAAATATTAGTATTAGTTAATAAATTTTTATAACTATCATTTAAATAACTCTGAGTATAAATTTGTGTTGCACCATCTAGTATGAGTTCTACCTGTGATCTATTTGCAGACTTTTTGGCGTTATCCATCACCTCTAAAATTAATGGCGTTGCAATAAGTGCTACTACTGCTAGTATAATTATTACTGCTAGTAACTCTATTAGGGTAAACCCTTTTCTATTCATATATATCTATCCTATTCTTATATATTTTTTTCATTGATACATAGATTGTATAAATTAACTATGTAAATACAGTTATATCTACCTTTCTATCATAAATTTATTTTAGCATATTTTTAAGTAGTAAACAACTCTATATTTCTTTAATATTACTTAAATTAATAACTAAAAAATACCCATTAATAGGTATTTGCAAAATATATAAAATATATCTAATTATCATTTGGTGGAGTCGAGGGGAATCGCACCCCTGTCCAAAAATCCAACCTATACAGTTCTACAAGCTTATATGATTAATAAAATGTCCTTAATGTATTAAATAATCATCAATTAAACACTAAGTAAGTCTTATAAAATTCATTAACTATACTAAGACAATACAATTAATATATCTTACTAATCGAGCCTCGTTATTATCCCGTAAGAAAAGATAATAGGAAGCTTTGGACGCTAATTCTTAATTAAGCGAAAGTTGGAGCGAAAGCTCCTCCAAAATTAAATAATTTTTTTCCAGTTATTTTCTGATTTGTACTTAACGCGTAACTAACGACTTGCTCCATATAAATTAAAACTCCTGTCGAAACTAGACGACCCCAAGTAAAAAAATTATAACACAAAATTATAATTTTTACAAATATTTCAAGTCTTTTTGAACCTGTCTTTCAATATCTCTTGATTTAATAGTTTCCCTTTTATCATAGTTTTTCTTACCACGAGCTAAACCTAATTCAATCTTAACATGACTTTTTTTAAAATATAATTTCAAAGGAACCAAAGTATAACCCAAAGTTTCTACCTTTTGTTTTAATTTTAAAATTTCTTTTTTATGCATTAATAACTTACGAGTTCTAGTTGGTTCATGATTAAAACGATTTCCTTGCTCATATTCAGAAATATTCATATTTAAAATAAATAATTCATTATTTCTAATAATAGCATAACTATCTTTAATATTAGCTTTACCTGCTCTTATTGATTTAACTTCAGTTCCCTGTAAAACTAAACCAACCTCAAAAGAATCTTCAATCTCATAGTCAAAACGTGCTTTTTTATTTAGTATTTCCATTTACAACCTCAAAATCAACAGTTCTTTTATCTTTATCAGCAGCTACAACTTTGACTCTCACACTATCACCTAAACGATAACCACGTTTATTTTTATTACCTCTTAATGAGAATGTTGTTTCATCAAAAGTATAAAAATCATCTTTTAAACTATCTAATCTAACTAAACCTTCAACTAAATTAGGTAATTCAATAAACATCCCAAAACTCATAACTGAACTAATCATACCATCAAATTCCTCACCAATATGATCCATCATATATTCAGCTTTTTTCATAGCTTCAACTTCTCTTTCACATTCAATACTTCTTCTTTCAGTAGTTGAACAATGTAAAGTTAAAAATGGTAATTCTCTTTCATAATATTTAATTACTTCCGAATTAATTTGATTTTCAAAAATATATTTATGTAATAATCTATGAACAGTAGTATCTGGATATCTTCTTATTGGAGAAGTAAAATGTGTATAACACTTAGAAGCAATTCCAAAATGACCTATATTAGTAGCATCATAAACAGCTTTTTGCATACTTCTTAACATCATTGAAGATAAAATACCATGTTCTTTTTTATCACTTAATTGACCTAAAATATCTTGCATCATACGAGGATTAATTTTATCAAAATTACCCTTTACCTTATAACCTAAAATACTAATAAATCTTAAAAAGTTTTGAATTCTTTCTTCACTAGGTTCACCATGAACACGATATACAAAAGGTAAATCTAAGTGAAATACATGAGTCGCTACACATTCATTAGCAGCAATCATAAAGTCTTCAATTAACTTCTCACCAACACCTCTATCACGTAAAACAACATCAATTGCTTTACCTTTATCGTCAACAATAATTTTAGGCTCATCAATATTAAAATCTAAATAACCACGACGCTCTTTAAATTTTCTTAATACATCAGCTAATTCTTTCATTAAAAATAATTTATCAACATATTCTTCATAGCCTTCAGCAACAATATTATTATCTAAAATATTATTAACCTTTTTATAAGTCATTTGAATTCTAGATTTAATAACACTTAAATAAATATCATAATCAACAATATCACCACTTGGATTAATTACCATATCACATGATACAGCTAATCGTTCAACTGAAGGATTTAAAGAACAAATACCATTACTTAATTTATGAGGTAACATTGGAATTACCCTATCAGCTAAATAAACACTAGTTCCTCTTTCCATAGCTTCATTATCTAAAGACATACCAGGTTTAACATAATAACTAACATCAGCTATATGAACCCCTAATTTATAATTATCCCCATCTTTAGAAATACTAATAGCATCATCAATATCTTTAGTGTCATCACCATCAATAGTAAAAATAACTTCATCAGTTAAATCACGACGACCTACTTTATCCTCTTCAGTAACATAATCTAAAATGGCATCAACCTCAGCCATAGTTTTATCACTAAACTCATCAGGAATATTCATACTATTAGTAATAGATATTATATCAACACCAGGATCATTTTTATGACCTAATAGCTTAAGTACCTCACCCTTATAAGTATTTCTACCAATCTTATTAGTAATTTTAACTAAAACCTTATGACCAGCCATAGCAGCCATATCTTTTTTCTTATCAATTTCAATTTCTAAACTTAATTTTTCATCATCTAATTTTAAATATTTTCTTTTTCTTTTAATGATTATTTCCCCAACAACTTGCTTAAGCTTACGATCAACAATCTTAACAATACGCCCTTCTTTAGAAGTACCTTTCGTATTAATTATTTCCACAATAACCTTATCACCATGAATAGCATTATTCATATTATTAGGATTAATAAAAATATCTTCATCAGATTCAACATCAACAAATCCAAATCCTTTTTTATTAGCTAACATAGTCCCAATTTTTAAATGCGAATTATTAAATAACATATAATTATTTTTATTAGTTCTATATAACTTTAAAGTATCCTCCATATTATTTAAAACCTTTAATAATTCTTTTAATCCTTCTACACTATTATCATCTAATAATTCATGGATTTCATTTACCGATAATGCTTTATCACTATTTTTTAATAACTCAATAATTCTTTCTTCCATTTTACTCACCTTCTAATATTGGAATATCAACCTCAACTTGATTAATTGCAGTAAATCTCTTAGTAATCTTATCAGTAGTAGTATAAATATCTTTAACATCCTTACTTACTGTTTCAATACTACGATATAACTTATCCCATCTTTCTTTATATCTATAAAATTCAGTACTTAATAAATTAAGTTCCTTATGAATTATATTAGTATACTTATCTCTTTCTATATTTTTAATAATAATTTGAATAGTTGTTAAAGTTGAAATCAAAGTAGTCGGACTAGTTATCCACACTCTTTTCTTATAAGCATAATCAATTATGTCCTGATGATAGGCATTAACCTCAGCAAAAATTGCCTCAGCTGGTAAAAATAATATGGCTTGATCAGATGTAACACCTTCAATAATATATTTACTAGCAATAGCATCAATATGTTTCTTCATATCAATTCTAAACAACTTTTCAGCTTGAACTCTTAAATTAGAATCCAATTTTTTATCAACCATATTTTTATAATTTTCTAAAGGAAACTTCGAATCAATAGCAATCATTCCTAAAGGTTCAGGAGCCTTTAAAACACAATCAGCTATATATCCATTATCAAAACTATACTGTAAGTGATAAACACTTTGCTTCTCACCAAATACATTACTCATAATATGTTTTAGATTAATCTCTCCAAAAATTCCTCTTGTTTTTTTATCAGTTAAAACACTCTGTAAAGAAATAATATCATTAGATAAATTATCAATTTTTTTCTGAGCTTCATCAATTTTACTAATTCTTTCTAATACCGAAGCAAAAGTTTTATTAGTTCTTTCAAAATTAACATCCAGTCTCTCATTAACCTTATCACTTATAATATTAAGTCTATTTTCTATTTTATC
>CAYJJY010000061.1:0-5175 GCA_964370615.1 uncultured Muribaculaceae bacterium | reverse complement strand
TTTTAATTTAAACTGGTACTTAAAATAACCTTTACATTTAGAGGTTTTTTTTGTATAATTTATATATGATGGAAGAAAGATTAATGTGGCTTTTTGAAGAAAAGTATGAAAAAATAAAAGAAAAAACTATTTTAATTATCGGTGTGGGTGGAGTTGGAAGTTATGCTTTAGAAACTTTAGCACGTACTGGTGTTAAAAAATTAATTATTGTTGATTTCGATACAATTGATATTACAAATATTAATAGACAAATAATGACATTACAAAATAATGTAGGATTTGATAAAGTTGATGTTTGGGAAAAGAGGATAAAAGATATTAATCCTAATACTGAGGTTATTAAAATAAAGGAGTTTATCACTAAAGATAATTTGAAGGAATTATTTTCATGTGAAATTGATTATGTGATTGATGCTTGTGATACGGTTGAAACAAAAAAAGAAATCATTTTATATTGTTTAAAAAATAAAATAAAATTTATTTCTTCGATGGGCATGGCTAATCGCACCGATTGTTCTTATATAAAACAAAGTTATTTAAGTAAAACATTTAATGATCCTTTAGCTAAAAAACTTAGATTATTATTAAAAGAAGTTAATAAAAAAATACCAGTTGTCTTTAGTGAAGAAGTGCCTAAAAAAGATAAAAAACTAGGGTCAGTTGCTCATGTAGTTGGTTGTGCCGGAATGCATTTAACCAATTATGTAATAAACGATATTTTAAAGGATAGTGTATGAAGAAAATTTTAAATGATATAAAAGGAAATGTATTAGGAATTGGAATTAATGAAGAAATTTTAAAAATTTTAAAAGATAATAAAAAAGTTTTAGAATTAAACGTCTTAGATAATCAAAGTATATCGAAAAAAAATAATAAAGAAAAAAGTAAGAAAAACAAAAAAATTGATATAAAAAATATTAAAAAACACTTTAAAAAAGTAGACTACATATTTTGTGATTACACTATTTTAAACAAACATTTTAACCGTTTTGTGGATGATAGCGTTAGTATTTGTGAAAAAGAAATTTATTTTACTAATTATGACGATTCAAAAATTACAACTAGATTTAAAATGTATGATGTTAATATTAAAACAATAGAACAATTTTTAGTTGTAAATGTTATGAATAAAAAAAGCAGAAAGGGGTTAAAATACATTGATATGTTCAAGTTTAAAGTATCTTTAATTATTGAGTTTATTGGTGATGTTTTAATGAGTTGAGGAGAATTTTATGAAAAAAGGGTTTACGTTAGTTGAGTTGTTGGCTGTAATTGTATTTTTAGCTTTAGTTGCTTTAATTACAGTACCACTGGTAGCAAATGAAATAAAAAAAGCAAGAGAAGATGTTTTAGCAAATCAAATTGATTCAATAACACAAGGCGCTAGTGCATGGGTGAGTGATAATAAAATTTATTTATATCATGGTGAGAGTTTTAAATTAAACTTATATATGTTAAAACAAGATAATTATGTAAGTGATAGTATAATTAATGCCATGACTGATAAAGAGTTTGCTAATAATTCTTATGTTTTAGTTTCAAATACAAACGGTGCTATGACATATCAATTTATTGATGATGGTACCGATGATGGAATTTATAATTCTGAGTTTCCTATCATTAAAGGAGATTATGTTGAAATTATAGAACTCGGAGAGACTTTCACTGATTTTGATAGTATGGAAGGTTTAAGTACCCAAAATTCTAAACTGGGAGTATCTTATGAAGTAGTTGGTGATGAAATTATATATACAACTAATCTTACAACTAAGTATGTTAATGTTATTAAAAGTTTAATATATCGTGATACTAAGGGGCCAGAAATTAATTTTAGCGGTCCTTTAAGCATTAGCGCTAGTCAAGTTACAAATTACAACTTACTTAGTGGCGTTACTGTAACAGATGCGAGTTTAAGTTTAGATAACATTAATGAAGATTCTATATCTATTGAAGTTGCTAACACATTAACTGCTGTTGTTGGCGAGTATACACTTCGTTATGAAGCCACTGATATTTTTGGTAATAAAACAGTTGCTTATCGTGATGTTGTTGTAAATTAAACTTTTATTTTACTAAATTATATGCTATAATTTATATGTCTTAAAGTAGGACCCACGGTTCCTATTTTTGTTTATGGAGGTACAGGATGTATTTAAAATCAATTCATGTGCAAGGATTTAAATCCTTTGCAGAGAAAATTAATATAGAGTTAGATAATAACATTACTGGGGTTGTAGGACCTAATGGTAGTGGTAAAAGTAATGTTGTTGATGCTATTAGATGGGTTTTAGGAGAACAATCTATTAAATCATTACGTGGTGAAGGACATATGACTGATGTTATTTTTTCAGGTAGTAGTTCTCGACATGGTTCTAATATTGCAACTGTTACTTTAACATTTGATAATACAGACAAATATATTAATTTAGACTTTGATGAAATCGCTATAAAAAGAAGATTATATAAAGACGGTTCAAATGAATACTATATAAATAACGAAAAAGTTAGACTAAAAGATGTTTCTGATTTATTATTAGATAGCGGAATGGCTAAAGAAAGTTTCAACATTATTTCTCAAGGGAAAATAGAAGAAATATTATCATCTAAACCTGAAGAAAGAAGAATTATTTTCGAAGAAGCCGCTGGAGTTTTAAAATATAAAAAAAGAAAATTAGAATCAGTTCGAAAGTTAGAAAAAACCCATGATAACATGCAACGTATTAACGATATAATAAACGAACTAGAAACAAGAGTAGGTCCATTAAAAGAACAAAGTGATAAAGCAAAAGATTATATTAAAGTAAAAGATGAATTAAAAAATATCGAAATTTCTTTAATAGCTTTAGACATTACAAATATGAATTACGATTATCAAAAAAATAAAGAAATGATCAAAACTTTAACCAAAGAATTAGAAAGTATTACCACTTCTAATCGTTTAGGTGAAGCACAAATTGAAAAATATAAAAATGATATAAATAATTTGGAACTAAAAATTTCATTAAAACAAAAAGAATTAATGGAATATTCTTCAAAGTTAGAACAAATTAATAGTCGTAAAGCTATCATCAACGAACGTATAAAATACACTGAAAGTGATAAAAACTTAGAAAATTTAATGTTTTTAAAAGAAAATCAATTAAAGATAAGTTCGGAAATAGAACAAATTAAAAATAATTTTAATAAAGTTAATAATGAAGTAATTGAAGAAACTAATAAATATAATCAAGAAATAAGTAAAATAAATGAATTAAAAACTAAAAAAAGCAAATTAAATGAAGATTTACGAATTACATTAAAATCAGAAAATGATTTAAAAAATAAGATTGATACCCTAAGATATTCAATTGATAATAATTCAAGTGTTCCACATGCAGTTAAACAAGTTTTAGATAATCCTAAATTAAGAGGAGTTCACAATATTGTTAGTAATCTATTTGAAGTTGAAGAAAAATATTCTAAAGCTATTTCAATTGCTCTAGGTATAGCCAGTGTGAATATCGTAATCGACGATGAAACTTGCGCTAAAGAAGCAATTAACTATTTAAAAAATAATCAATACGGACGAGTAACTTTCTTTCCTTTAAATATCATTAAACCTCGTTTTATTGATAACGAGACTAAAAATAATCATAAACTAACAGTTGCCAGTGAATTAATTAGATTTGATTCAAAATATAGTAATATAATTATGAATTTATTAGGAAATGTTATAGTTGTTAATAACATTGATGAAGCTAACTCATTAGCGCGTTTAATTAACTATCGCTACCGTATCGTTACTTTAGATGGCGATATTGTTAATGTTGGTGGTTCTTTAACTGGTGGTAAGGTTAATACAACTAATATAATTTTAGAAAAATATAAATTAGAACAACATATAAAAGAATTAAGTGATATTAACTCTAAAATTGATAACCTAGAAGAACAAGGTAATTTAATTGATCACAATTTAAAAAGTTTAGAAGATAAAAGTTACTTACTTAACAAGATTAAATTTGAAAAAGAAATTATTTTAAACAATTTAAATGTTTCTTTAAAAGAAAAAGAAGAACAATACAAAATCAATGAACTTGATTTAAATTCTAATAAGAATATATTAAACAACAAAGTAAGTGAAGAACAAGAAAGTATCTTAAAAGAATATTACGATACTTTAAATATTAAAAATAACATTAGTTTAGAATTAGAAAAAATGGTTACAGTTTTAAAAAATCTAAAAGATGATTTAAGTAATTATGAGTTTTCTATTAAAAAAGAAAATTCTATCTTTAACGAAAAAAATGAATTCTTAAAACAAGCTGAAATCCTAGTTAATAGACTAGATGTTAAATTAGATAATTTATTAAACAATTTAAGTGAAACTTATGAAATAACATATGAAGAAGCGATTAAAAATTATAAATTAGAAATTGACGTTAATGTAGCTCGCAGTTCTGTTTCATCATTAAAAAGAAAAATTAATGAGATGGGAACCATTAATATTGCAGCTATTGAAGAATATGAAGAAGTTTTTGAACGTTTAGAGTTTTTATCTAGTCAAAAAAATGATTTGATTAGTGCAGAAAATGTGTTACTTGATATCATTTCACAAATGGATAAAATTATGATTCAGGAGTTTGAAAAAACATTTAAACTTATTAGAGAAAACTTCAGAATAACATTTAAAGAATTATTTAAAGGTGGTAGCGCCGATTTAAAACTTACTGATAGTTCTAATTTATTAGAAACTGGAGTAGAAATAATAGCTTCACCTCCAGGTAAAAGTTTAAAACATATTTCACTTTTAAGTGGTGGTGAAAAAACATTTACAGCTATAAGTTTATTGTTTGCAATCTTAAAATCTAAACCAGTACCATTTTGTGTTTTAGATGAAGTGGAAGCAGCTTTAGATGATGTTAATGTTGATTCGTTCGGTAAATATGTTCAAGGTTTAAAAGATAAAACTCAATTTATTATAATTACTCATAAGAAAAAAACAATGGAATATGTTGATACTTTATATGGAATTACTATGCAAGAATCAGGTGTTTCTAAGCTTGTGAGTGTTAAACTAGAAGAAATTATGTAAAATAGTAGTGATACTATTTTTTATATACTAAAAATTTTTTTTGATGAAAATTCGAGTAAAGATAAATTTACAAAAAAAACTTGTCATTTATAAGAAACTGTGAT
>CAYJJY010000060.1:0-5236 GCA_964370615.1 uncultured Muribaculaceae bacterium | reverse complement strand
TTGGTAATAGTGGTTCTGGTAAATCTTTTGGGGTTTCACGTCTTTTACAAAATTTAATTATAAGTAAAAATATTTCTTTAGGTCGAGCTAATATATTAATATTTGATACTTTTGGTGAGTATCACAATGCTTTTATGAATATGCAGGCTTTAAATAGTAATTATCAGTTTAAATATATTACTACTAATAAAAGTGATAAAGAAGGTGAACAATTACAGATTCCGGTGTTTTTACTTGATATTGATGATTTAGCTATTTTGCTTGATGCGGCTGAACATAGTCAATTATCAATTTTAGATCATGCACTTAATTTAGCTAAAACTTTTGCTTCTTCTGGTGAACATGCTACTTCGCTTAAAAATCATATTTTAGCTAAAGCTATTATGTCGATTTTGTATACTACTCAAAATGCAATAAGTAAAAGAAATGAAGTTTTTCAAATTTTTAATACTTGTTCGACTAATGATATTAATTTAGAAGCTGAGGTTCAAGGAGCGGGTTATAAACGTAAATTTAGAGATTGTTTTTTAATTAATGATAAGGATAATTTTTCTGAAAGTAATTTACTTAATGATTATTTAAGTAGTTTTATCAATGAAGACTTAGAAAAGAGTAAATCTAGTGAAAAAGTATATTATAGTTTAGAAGATTTAGAAAAAGCTTTAAACTTTTCTTTAATTAGTGAAGGTTTACTTAAAAATAAAGATATGTATAATGGGGCAATTACTTTAAAAGTTAGAATTCATTCGATTATTAATGGTCCTTATAAAGATTATTTTGTAACTGATAAATTTATGGATATTAATCAGTATGTGGCTTCTATTATTACTAAAAATAATATGAAGGCTCAAATAATTAATTTTAATTTAGAAGAGGTTGAGGATTGGTTCACTAAATTTGTTACTAAATATTTTTCTAAATTATTATTTAATTATTTAAAATCTTTACCTAATAGAGCTAGTTTACCTTTTCACATTTTTTTAGAGGAAGCTCATCGCTATGTAAAAAGCGATAATGATAATTTCTTACTTGGTTATAATATATTTGAAAGAATAGCTAAGGAAGGTCGTAAACATGGGTTAATGATTAATTTAATTTCTCAAAGACCAATAGAATTATCTGATACTGTTATTTCACAGTTATCTAATTTCTTTATATTTAAAATTACTCATCCTTTAGATTTAGAATACATTAGAAAGATGTTACCTAATATGAGTGATGATATTATTGAAAAACTAAAAACGTTACAACCTGGTACTTGTATGGCATTTGGAAAAGCATTTTTAATCCCGATGGTTATTAGAATGGATTTACCTAATCCAGTTCCTGCTAGTAGTAATTGTAATATTATTGATACTTGGCAATAAAAAACACCTAATTTGGTGTTTTTTCTTCATATTTTGTATGTAATAATTCTTTACTTTTTAAACTTAATGGTTTATCTAGTAATTCTTTATACAATGTTTTTATTTCTTCATTTTCATGACTTAATCTAATTTTATCACTAGCATCTTTATTATATAAAGATTTGATTCTTTTTTCTTTAATATTTATTTCTTCATTTTTATTATATCGAGGTTGTCCTCCTCCTCCAATACATCCACCTAAACAGTTCATAATTTCAATAAAGTGATATTTACAGGTATTGTTCTTAACACTTTCTAAGATTGGAATAGCACTCGACATTTGGTTAATTATAGCAACATTGATTTTATTTCCATTAATATTTATTGTTGCTTCTTTTATATTTTCCATTCCTCTTACTTCAGTAAATTCTAATTTTTCTTCAGTTAAATTTTCACTAGTCATTAAATAGTAAGCTGTTCTTAGCGCTGCTTCAGTAACGCCTCCGGTATTTCCAAAAATCATTCCTGCGCCACTACCTTCACCTAATAGTGAATCATATTGACTGTCTTCAAGAGTGTTGAAATCAATACTTTTTTCTTTGATCAGATCTACTAATTCTTGTGTAGTTAAAACTAAATCTGTTCCACTTATTTCTGTTCTATTGATTTCATATTTTTTAGCTGTACATGGTGTTATTGCTACGGTGAAAATATTTTCTAAATTTAATTTTTTTGCAAAGTATTTTTTAACAATCATTCCTTGCATACCTATTGGACTTTTGCACGATGAAATATTAGTTAATAGTTCGGGATAAAAAGTTTCTGCATATTTTATCCATGATGGACAGCAACTAGTAAACATTGGTAGTTTTTGATTATTTGTTATTCTTTCAACTAATTCACTTGCTTCTTCCATAATAGTTAAATCTGCACCAAATGTTACATCTAAAACATATTCAAATCCTAATTTTCTTAGTGATTGAATCATTTTTCCTTGAACAAATGTTCCTGCTTCTAAACCAAAAGAATCTCCTAGCGCTACTCTTACAGAAGGTGATGTGTAGGCTATGCATGTTTTACCTTGTTTTAGTGCTTTTAAAAATAGGTCTTTATCTGATTTTGGTTTTATAGCATTAACTGGACATGAATGAATGCATTGTCCACAATTTAAGCAATCACTTTTTTTATTGTTGTTTTTTAATCCTTCACGTTCATTACAAACGATAGTACAAAGTCCACAATCAACACACTTTTCTATATCTCTTGTAATTGAGATATTATCATTATCGATGTAAATTGCTCGCTGTAGTTCTTTTGTTTTTATTTTTTCAAATAAATTTTTATCGACACCGCATAACGGGCATATAAAATCATCTTTTAATTCTTCATTGTGAATATATCCACATATTTGACATTTGTACATCTAAATCTCCTACTAATTTTCTTCTTCGATTTTTTCAAATAAACTTTTATCTACTCCACATAATGGGCAAGTGAAATCATCTTTTAATTCTTCATTGTGAATATATCCACATATTTGACATTTATACATTTTGAACTCCTTTTTTGAAATCTCCAGTTGCTTTGGCTTTTAAATTTAAATCTGCAGTTACATTGTTTTGATATAAATAATATGCGGCAGCACCTATCATGGCAGCATTATCGGTGCAGTAAATAAATTCAGGAATATTGATTTCAATGTTATTTTTTTGACATTCTTCAATTAATGAATTTCTAATTGCTTGATTGGCTGCTACTCCACCAGCAATTATTAAATTATTAATGTTATATTCTTTTAGTGCTTTCATTGTTTTTTTAGTTAGAATTGTAACTACTCTATTTTGAAATGAACAAGCTAAATTTTCTTTATTTATTTCATTTCCTTTTTGTTTTTCATTGTGAGCTAAATTTATAACTGCTGATTTTAATCCACTAAATGAGAAGTTATATGAACTATCATTTAATGGCAGTGGTAGATTATATGTATCTTGTCCTTGTTTTGCTAGTTTATCAACATTTGGTCCACCAGGGTATGGTAGATTTAAGATTCTAGCTACTTTATCGTAACACTCACCTACGGCATCATCTACTGTGCCACCGATTTTTTCAAATTCGAAGTGATTTTTCATTAAGATAATTTCTGTATGTCCACCACTTATAACTAGGGCTATTAGGGGAAAATTTAATTTGTTATTGATATTATTAGCGTAGATATGTCCTGTTATATGATGAACTGGTATTAGTGGCTTATTGTAAATAAAAGCTAATGTTTTTGCAGCTATAAGTCCTACTAATAATGAACCTATTAATCCTGGTCCATATGTTACTGCTATAGCATCTATGTTATCCATAGTTAAGTTAGCCTTTTTTAATGTTTCATCTAAAACTATTGTTATGGCTTCGATGTGTTGTCTACTAGCTATTTCTGGAACTACTCCACCGTATAATTTATGGGTATCTATTTGTGAAGCTATTGTGGTTGCTAAGTCCATAGTTCCATCTTTTATTATACTCATACTTGTTTCATCACAACTTGATTCGATTGCTAGTATATTCATATAATCACCTCCTATATATTTATTTCATTAATTAACTTTAAAAACATTTCATTATGATTTGGATGTTTTACTAGTTCATTATTTTTCATACTATTAGTTAAAATAATAGCAATATTTTTTGTTTCAAAATCAAAGACAAACCAAGTACCTGTAAATCCTTGATGGGCTAGTGCATACTTACTTTTTTTTACATAACTACATTCAGTAGTTGATAATTTATAAAGTCCAGCATAGGTTCTATTTCTATCTTTATGATCAATGAAATTATAATCAAATATCTCATCAACAAAAGATTTATCAAACACTTCATAATTTACAATTTTATCTAAATAACTATACAAATCTTTTACATTCGAAAATATTCCAGCCGCTCCGCTTATTCCTTCGTTAATTCTAGTTTTAAAATCATTTGGTAAAGCTTTATCGTTACCATTCCCAAGCAAAACATAGTTAACAGGATTTACTTTAGTATTATTTAAGTTATATTCATTAAATAAATTTTCAAAGTTTTTTTGTAAAGATATATTAGTAACTTTTTCAATTAAAAATCCTAATATTAAAAACCCAATATCGTTATAATGAGGTCTTTCTTCTAAAATAGATGAATCTAAAAGTGTTTTTAAAATTTCATCTTTAGAGCTACAATCTTTTAAATTTTTATTTAATTTAATATAATGTTTCATTTTTAAAATATCTAAAATTGATATATCTAATTTAGTAGTTAAATAATCACTAATTTTATTATTTAAATCAATTTTGTTTTCATTTTTCAAGTTATAAATTAAATTAAGTGTAAATAGTTTTGTAAGTGACGCTAAATCATAAAGTTCTGATTCATTATAGTTATAAATACTAACATAGTTTTTTTTAATTAATATTGAAATATCTGTAATTAAAACATCATCCAAGTTATACTTATTTAAAAATAAAAAATCTTGTTTTTTTCCCATTAAATACCCATCTATACCGTTATAGTATTTTTCTCTTATAGTTAATACTTCAAACCCATATTTTTTATATAAATTAATCGCATCTTTATTATTAACATTTACTTCTAATGTTATATCTAAATTTAATTTTAACATAACATCCATTAATTTACTAGCAATACCTTTATTTCTGTACCTATCCAATACATATAAATAATTAAGTTCTATTCTATCGAAAATTAAAGAAAAATCGATAAATCCTACAAGTTCATTATCGATAAAGTATCCATATAAATTTGTAAATTCATTTATAGTTATTTTATAATGTGTTAAATTATTTAATTCATCAGTTTGAGTTATTTTTTTTATCATAAACTTCTTCAGCCTCAGTTCTTTTTAAATA
>CAYJJY010000059.1:0-5378 GCA_964370615.1 uncultured Muribaculaceae bacterium | reverse complement strand
AGTTTGAGTTATTTTTTTTATCATAAACTTCTTCAGCCTCAGTTCTTTTTAAATAATTGGGATTTAATTCATGAGGATTTGTTGGGATATCATTTTTATGTTTATTTATAACTTTTAAAATATCTATATTTTTAGAATCTTCTATAATTTCATAGTTTCCTTGTTTTTTTAATTCTTCTAATAATATATGGTTATCTTCTAAAACAGGTTTTAAATTGTTATAGATTGCTCCAAATACATATCCTCTTCTAGCATCTATTATTGGCATTGAATAGCCTTCTTTAGTTGAAGATAATAGTTCTAGTTTTGATATTTTTATTAAAGGAATATTTAAACAATACCCAATTGTTTTAGCTATTGTAACACCTACTCTAATACCTGTAAATGAACCTGGACCGTTAACTACATATATTTTTTCTAAATCAGTTGGTTTTAAATTATTTCTTTTAAATAAATTATCTACTAAGGTCATTATTCTAGTAGATAAATCTTGATCATTTTTTTCTTGTACTTTGTCTATAACATCATCTTTTATTAAGGCTAAGATGATATCATCAGCGCATGTATCTATAAAAAAACTCATAGTACACTTTCAACTAATTCTTCATATTGTTTACCAATTGGTTTTAAATAAATGACTCTTTTAGTTTCATCAACTATTTTTATTTTAATGTCTAATCTTTCTTTTGGTAAAATACTTTTAATTGTATCAGCCCATTCGATGATAACGACACCATTTTTTGTGAAGTAATCTTCGATATCTACACCTTCTGTATTACCATCTAATCTATAAACATCCATATGATATAGTGGTAGTTCACCTTCATATTCTTTTATGATTGAGAATGTTGGCGATGTAATATCTTCTTTTATTCCTAAAGCTTGCCCAAAGCCTTTTGTAAATGATGTTTTTCCACTTCCTAATTCTCCATTTAAACATATTATCATGTTTTCGAATTTTTCTGATTCTAAGTTTTGAGCTAAAAGGATTGTATCCATTTCTTCTACTGCATTAATTTTGTATTCCATTTTAATCACCTAATAATATTATACAAATTAATTATGATTTTTTCAATAAAAAAAGGAATTATTTTATTCCTATATAGAAATTCTTTTTTCCTTTTTTTATTACAATTACTTCTTCATCAATAAATATTTCGTTAGTTAATAAAAATTCTAAATCAGTAATTTTTTTATTATTGATACTAATAGCATTACCACTTATCATTTCTTTTGCTTCTCTTTTTGAAGAACAAATATTATTATTAACTAATAAGTCTTGAATGTTCATTGTTTCAACCTTAAATGTTTTAACATCTGTTAGTGATGTTTTAATATCTTGTGCTGTTAATTTTGTTATATCTTCTGTAAATAAAGCTTTACTGATAAACTCTGCTTTTTCAAATTCTTCATTCCCATGGATATCTGTTATCACTTCTTTAGCTAGAGCTTTATGGGCATTTCTAAAGTGTGGATTTTCGTTATGTTCTTTTTCTATTTCTTCGATTTGTTCTTTAGTTAAGAATGTTAATTTTTTCAAGTATTCAATTATCATTGAATCTTCTAAGTTAATTAAATATTGGTATAATTCATATGATGATGTTTTATTTTTATCTAACCATAATGCGTTACCTTCTGTTTTTCCGAATTTTACTCCGTTTGAATCTGTTACTAAAGGCATAACCATACCGTAAGCTTGTTTATCTAGTTTTTTTCTTATTAATTCGATTCCGGCTGTTATATTTCCCCATTGGTCTGAACCTGCTACTTGTAGCGTACAGTTTTTATTTTCATATAAATACATGAAATCCAGAGCTTGTAAGATCATATATGAAAATTCCGCATAAGTAATTCCTGTTTCTAATCTTGATTTTACTTTATCTTTCGCTAACATGTAACTTACATTGAAATATTTACCGTAATCTCTTAAAAAATCAATTACATTTATATCTTTTGTCCAATCGTAATTATCTACTACTTCAAATCCAAATATAGTTTCTGCTTGATGTTTTAATCCTTTGATGTTATATTCTACTTCTTCTTTTGTTATCATTGGTCTTTCAGTATTTGGTTTAGGATCTCCAATTAACCCAGTCGCACCACCTACTAATAATAAAGGATGATGTCCTGCTTTAGCTAATCTTTTAGATATCAAGAAAGATGAGTAATGTCCGATATGCATTGAATCAGCTGTTGGATCAGTACCTATATAAAAAGTAAGTCCTCCTTTATTTAATTGTTCTTCTAATAGTGGTGAGGATATGTCTTGAATTAATCCTCGGTATTTTAAATCTTCAAATAGTGTCATTTAGTTTCCTCCTTAATAAAAAAAATCCATAAATATAAGGACGAATAATTTCCGCGGTACCACCTTATTTTATGAATATATCATACACTTATATCGATAACGGAATTACCCGATTTAAGCTCCTAACTTGTATTTCAATTATATCATTCGATTAGTTTTCATCCACCACTAATTTTCTTATTACCTTGATATAATTTACTTATAGTTATTCATTGCTAAACTAAATTAATTATACTATTATTTTTTATTTTTTTCAAGTTATTTAATGGTGAATAAAATAATATTTTTGATTTATTTCTTTGGTTTGATTATTTACTTTGAATAATTCGGATATTGTTAAAAAATTATATTCTTTTTTTAATTCTTCTAATAATTCATCTAAAACTTCGAGGGTGATTTTTTCTGAATCGTGAAATAGAATAATTGCTCCATTTTCTAAATCTTTTTTTACTGAGTTTTTTATTTTTTCTTTACTGGTATATAACCAATCTTTTGAATCAACGTTCCACAATATAAAAGTCGTATTAATATTATTTACAATATTGTTATTAATGCTGCCATATGGAGGTCTTACTAAATTAGAGGGACTTAATCCAATTTTATTTAGTTCTTCTTTGGTCTGATTTATTTCTTGTTTTATTTCTTGAATACTCATATTTATAAATAATTGATGTGTTAGTGTGTGAATTCCTATTTCATTTCCATAAGCTACTGCTTTTATAATAGAATTTGGATATTTACTTACTTGTTGCCCACTTAAAAAAAATGTTGCTTTAGCATTATGTTTGTTTAATATATCTATTAATTCTTCTGTATATTCGCAAGGACCGTCATCAAATGTTAGGGCTATATTTTTTTTAGTTTCTGCTTTAGGTTCTGTTGGTAGAATCATTAAAAAACTAATTACTAATAAAGTTATATTTATTATTATTTTTTTCATCTACTTAAATTTATTATTTATTTTCTTTTTTAATACAAAAAACAAAACATTAGTTTTGTTCTTTGTGAATATTTTCAATAATTGTTTCTATTTTTTTACCATATTCAATTGATTCATCATACACAAATTCTAATTCTGGTACATGATGCATTTTTACTCTTTTAGCTAGTTCATTTTTAATAAACCCTCTTGCTTCTTTTAAGGCTTTTATTGTAGTATCTATTTTTTCTTCTTCAAATATTGTTACATATATTTTAGCATAACTTAAATCTGGTGCTAGTTTACAATCTGTTACTGTTACGAAGCTAATTTCTTTATTTTTTACTTCAAAAGATAATATATAGCTTAATTCTTTAACAATATTACTTGCAATTCTTTCTGATTTTATACTCATTTTATCACTCATTTCTATGTTTATTATATCATTAAAAGTTAAAAATTAAAAGAAAAAACCTAAAATTAATTAGGTTAGTTATTACATTTATTAGAAACAAATTGATATGAATCATCTACTTTAGTTAGTGTTAAAATTGCTTCTGTACAGTTTGGATCTGTTCCAATATGATTGTGAATTAAGTAAGTATTATTTCCTATTGTATATCCACTCGTAAATTTAACTTCTTGTATATAATTTGAATCTGAACGAACTAAGTAATAAGCATCAAATTCATCAAAATACATGTAGTTATCAAGTCCTTTTTTATTTGTTTCATTTAAAGTTAGGCCCGTATATTTTTCTAGAATTTCTGATACTTTATGTTCTTCTAACTTTAAAACTGCAATAGGAATTCCTTGACCATCATTTTCGTATCCCATTTTTTCTAAAATAGCTGCTTCTTCTGATGCTGTTATTGGTTCATCTGGTCTTTCTGTTCCATTGTAAAATGTTAATCCCAAGTCGATGTCTTTAGTTTCATCATAAAAAGAAATTAAAAATTGATTGGCGATGTTATATTCACTTACTGTTTCTGTATTAAAAAATCCTGCTTCATTAAATTCTTGTAATTGACTAGTAGTTAATTCCTCTCTTTTTGAACTTTCTGTTTCACAACCTACTAATAATATAATTAGAGTTGTGATAAATAAAATTTTTTTCATTTTTATATACCTCCTATTTTAATTATATACCTAATTAAATTTTTGTCAAATTAAAAAAATGATTTTATTTTACTAAAACCATTTCATATGCTTCAATTATATCTTGTTCTTTTAAATCATTAAAGTTTTCGATTGTGATACCACATTCTAATCCTTTTTTAACTTCTTTAACTGAATCTTTTTCTCTTTGAATAGATTTAATTTTTCCATCGTAGATAACTACACCGTCTCTTATTATTCTAGCTTTACAATCTCTTTTAATTATACCATCTAAAATATATGAACCGGCAATTATACCAACTTTAGAAAATTTAAATATTTGTCTTATTTCAGCACTTCCCAAAGCTTTTTCTTCATAGACTGGGTCTAATAAGCCTTTCATTGCAGCTTCCATTTCTTCAACAACTTTATAAATAATATTATATAATCTGATTTCAATTCCTTGTTCTCTTGCATAATCTTTTATATTTGCTGTTGGTCTTACGTTAAATCCAATTAAGATTGCGTTTGATGCTTTAGCTAAAACAACATCACTTTCTTTAATAGCTCCTACACTACTTCTGATTACTTGAATTTTAACTCCATCGATATCAATTCTTTCTAAAGAACCTTTTACTGCTTCGCAACTTCCGTTTACGTCAGCTTTTATTATAACATTAATTTCTTTTGATCCTTCTTGAATTTTTGCGAATAAATCATCTAATGTTACTTTTTTAGAAGCTAGTTCTTTTTGTTTTGATTGGCTTTTTCTTTGTTCACCGATGTTTCTTGCTTGTTTTTCAGATTCGAAAGCCATAAATCTATCTCCGGCTTGTGGAACATCATTAATCCCTGTTATTTCAACTGGTTGCGATAAGTTAGTACTAGTTAAGTCTTCACCTAAATCATTTCTTAATGTTCTTACTTTACCAAATGCTGTTCCGATTACTATTGGATCTCCAAGTCTTAGAGTTCCGTTTTGAACTAACACTGAAACTATTGGTCCTAAATGTTTGTCTAATCTTGATTCGATTACTGTTCCCATAGCATATC
>CAYJJY010000058.1:0-5411 GCA_964370615.1 uncultured Muribaculaceae bacterium | reverse complement strand
CACGAATTGGTTTAAGTGCTTCTTTGGCTGACGGGTTCGTAACAACAAATAATTTTTTAGGTGAAGCATTACAAAAAAAATATAATAAACCATATAAATGTATTATAAATTCACTTAATGAAGAGCAAATATCCATTTCAGAAGAATTGTGTGATAAAAAAAGAAAAACAAAAAGTAATGGTAAATTTACAATCGGATATTTTAGTGGATCACCATCGCATAAACAAGATTTTCTATCAATTCATAAAGAATTAGAATTACTATTAGCAAAATATAAAGATATAGAACTTGTTGTGGTTGGATTTATGGAATTCCCATCTTATTTTCAAAAATATTTAGAGAATGGGCAAATAAGATTTATTCCACTTGTAGATTTTATAGAACTACAAAAATTAGTTGCAGAAGTAGATTTGAATATAGTTCCCTTAGAGATAAATGATTTTACGAATTGTAAATCAGAGTTGAAATTTTTTGAGGCTGCAATTGTCGATACTGTTACAGTTGCATCACCAAATTATTCCTATCTGAATATAATCGAACATGGTGAAAACGGATTTATATGTAACCCAGGGGAATGGTACAAAACAATAGAGGATATATACAATAAAAAGTATGATATTAAAAGTATTGTTGAAAAAGCTAAAAAAGATTCTTTAGCTAAGTATAGTGGGAAAAACTTTATCAAACAAATAGATGAAACTTATAATTATTTTGATCAATTATAAAGGGGGCTAACCAATGAGTATAGCAAATGATACAAAAAACAATTTAAGTTTGTTAAACAAACCTAATATATATTGTGTAGGTGAAAATTCTGTTGATATGAGTGTAGAAAATAATTCACAGACAATAATTTGTAAACATATAAAGCCCAACTCTAAAGTATTAGATGTGGGCTGTGCTGCAGGGATTTTAGGAAAATTTTTAACACAAGAATTTAATTGTGATGTTGACGGTATAGATTTAGATGATGACGCTTTAGACGAAGCAAAAAAATGCGGTTGCTATAAAAATCTATATAATTTGAATGTTGAAAACTTTAAAGATTTCAATTTTTTAAAAAGCAAAAACAAAAAATACAATTACATTGTATTTGCTGATATATTGGAACACACTTACAACCCAATAAACTTAATTTATAAATTTGGAGAATTTTTGGCAAAAGATGGCAAGATATTAGTTAGTATCCCTAATTTTTCTCATTATGATATTGTAATAAATTTATTAAATGAGAAATTCAATTATTCAAAAACAGGAATATTAGATAACACTCATTTACGTTTTTTCACAGAGACTTCTTTTATTGATTATATTTTGAACTCTAAAAGAAGTGAAAAAATGAAATTTTCTATAAAAAAAATAGGGCAAACAAAATTGAATAATCAAGAACTGGATGTCAAATATCCAAATTTAGTAAAATGTCTAGAAAAAAATAAAAACTATAATGTTTTTCAAAATTTATTTATGTTAGAAAAAAATAAAAGTGAAAATAAAAAGAAAAAAGAAAAGTTTGTTGATTATGCTTTAAAATTGGATAAAATATTGAATGAACACAATGATTATGATTTCAGTATTGATAAATTCAAAGTAAAAATCGAAAATTTGAACAAAGAAAATTCTAATTTAAATGAAGAACTGGAAAATATTAAAAAAGATTTTGACTTGTTAAAAAAAGAAAATCAAATATTGAATACTGATATAAAAAAAATATTACAGAGTAAAAGCTGGAAAATCACAAAACCATTAAGAAGTATAGTACGCATCTTCATAGGTAAAAATAACTAAGACAAATTATTTGTCTTTTTATTTGTTTTAAAACAAATTTATTTACTAAACAAACATTATTTGATATAATTTAAAATAGGTGATAACAATGAAAAAAATAACTTTTTTAGCCCTACATTTAGGGTATGGAGGAATTGAAAAATGTATAGCCAATGTATCTGATATGTTAGCATACGACTATAAAATAGAAATAGTAAGTCTTTATAAAATATATGAAGAACCAAAATTCAAAATAAACAAAAGAGTAAAAATAACATACTTATTAGAAACTGATTTACCACTTAGAATGAGTAAGTACATGAACTCACTTAGAAAATTAAATTTTGGTGATATATTTAAAAACATCAATCAAGAGTATATAAAAGAAAAAGAAATTAAAAATTTGTTTAAAGATGTATATGGGAGTTTTACAACTTTTGGTTACAAAAGAAATAAAGCATTAGTTAATTTTTTAAAAACTCATAAAAGTGACTTTTATATACCAACTCACATGTTTATGAATAAAATCTGCGATAATCACGCTAATGGTCATGTAATAGGGTGGGAACATAACCACCACAACGACAATATAAATTATATTAATAAATTTAAAGAAGCTTGTAAATATATTGATGAAGTAATTGTTGTAAATAATAACTTAAAAAAATTCTATAAAAAAGAATTTGAAAAATCAAATATAAAATGCAAAGTAAAATATATACCTAATTTCATAGATGATATACCAAGAGTAAAAAGTAAATTAAATACATTAAATTTACTATACGTTGGAAGATTGTCACCAGAAAAAGGCGTACTAGATTTAATTGATGTAATGAATTTAATCGTCAGAGAAAATAAACAAATAGTTTTAAATTTAGTTGGTGATGGACCAATATATGAAGAAGTAAAAGTAAAAATAGAAAAATATAATTTAGAGGATAACATCATCATGCACGGTTTTTTACCACGAAAAGAAATTAATGAACTAACAAAACAAACATCAATCTTTTTACTACCAAGTCATACAGAAAGTTTTGGATTAGTTTTATTAGAAGCAATGTGCATGAAAGTACCATGTATTGCCTTTGACTCAGCTGAAGGCGCTAAAGATTTAATAAAAAATAAATATAATGGATACTTAATAAAAAACAGAGATAAAGTTGCTATGGCTAATAAAGTAATAGAATTGATAAATGATAAAGAACTATTAGAAGAATTAGGAACCAACTGTTTAGAATTTGTTCAAGAGTATAACGAAATAAATAATCGCAAAGAATGGGAAAAGTTGTTGAATGATAAAAAATATAAATAATTCAATCGCTAAACACTACCAACTAATATTTATAATATTTTTATTTATCCAACCACTACTAGACATAATAACATCAATCTGCATAAATGTTTTAAACTTAGAACTAACACTAGGTATTATAATTAGAATTATTTTTTTAGGATATGTAATATATAGTGGACTATTTATCTACAAAACAAATTTAAAAAGAAAACTAATATATTTAATTTTAATAATCATATTCACATTAATATACACAATAAATATTTTAACACTAAAAGATACAAGTGTCTTATTTTACGAAATTCAAAATTTAATAAAAGTACTGTATTTCCCACTTATTTTAGTATTTATAAATAACTTTAAAATCAAAGAAAAGTATTTAATAAATATCTTTTGTATCTACAGTATGTGTATTTTAATACCAACTATCTTTAATCTAAATTTTGATGCTTATACCCAAGGGAAAGTAGGAAGCAGTGGACTATTTAACTCAGCTAACGAAATAAGCGCTATACTAACTATATTATTACCATTTATTATAAGTTATACTTTTAATAAAGATATCAAAAATAAATGGCTTTTAATAGCATTAATACCACTATTTATGATTGGTAGCAAAATAACAATTGCTGCATTAATATTTGCATTAATAATCATAGCTATAAGTAAAATAATAACAGTCAAAATAAATCCAAAATTAGCCCTAATCAGCACAACATCATTAATAGCAGCAATAACCCTAATGATAATACTTATACCACAAACATCATTTTATAAAAATATAATAATTCATGCTGAATTTTTAAATATTAATGAAGTAGGAGATTTATTTAGTTATAATTCCATTAACCGATTTATCTTTTCAGACCGCTTAGATTTTTTAACAAATACTCATGATAATTACACCAAAGCACAATTCCAAGAAAAACTATTCGGAATCGGTTACGTTAATAATTATGCAACAGATAACACTACATTAAAACTAGTCGAAATGGACGTTTTTGATATATTTTATAGATTAGGAATAATCGGATTTATAATAACATTTTTACCAATAATAAACTATATAAAAAAAATAAAAAACACAACAATAGAAAATAAAATATCATTATTCTTAATAATTATTTTAGCATTCCTAGTAGGACACACCCTAGTAGCGCCAGCAGTTTCAATATTTGTAGTAGTAATACTAAATAACAGTAGAGGAGATATAAAAAATGATGAACTTTGTAATCGTTAATTACAACGATTTTGAAACAACAAAAACCTTAATAAATAACATAAAAAATTATAAATCCTTAACTGAAATAGTTGTAGTAGATAATTCAACCGACGATTCTTATGAGAGACTAAAAAAACTAAAAAACATAACAACCTTAAAAACAGTAAACAACGGTTATTCAGCAGCTTTAAACATCGGATGTAAGTATCTAATAGAAAAGTATAAAACGTGCAAAATATTTATTTCAAATGCTGATATAATAATCAGTAAAGAACAAGATTTAATTAACTTAGCAAATAAAATAAATGATAAAAATGTTATAGTAGGACCAACAATAAAAGAAGTTGATAATCTAAATAGAGGTTGGAAAATACCAACACCATTAACAGAAGTCTTATTCAACATCCCAGTCATAAATAAAATAGCCAATAAAAAAATGAGATACAATAAAGAACACTATGACAAAGATAGCAGTACAGTAGAAGCAGTATCAGGATGTTTTTTCTTAATTGATTCAAAACACTTAGAAAAAATAAATTATTTTGATGAAGAAGTATTCTTATATTATGAAGAAAACATATTAGGAATAAAAACAAAAGTATTAAATAAAAAAATCATAATCTGTAACAATATAAGTGTTTTTCATAATCATTCAGTATCCATTTCCAAAGCTATAAATAAATTAAATAAATTAAAAATTCAAAAACAATCACAATATTATTTTCAAAAAGAATATAATAATGCCAATAAAATAGAATTATTTTTATTAAAAGCATCAGCGCTAATAGGAAGAACTATATTATCAGTATTTTATATATTTAAAAAATAACAATAAAAAAGCAATTTACCATTGCTTTTTATTTGTATAATATAATCTTTTAGTTTCACCCGCATAATCACCAACTAACTTAGAAATATCTTTTTTTTCTAACTCAGTACCATAATTAAACTCACTAAAATAATAATCACCATTTTCATTAATTGTAAAATTAGTATTACCATAATAATTCTCCACCTTACAATTCAATTTAAAACTAGTTATAGTTATTTGAGCATGTGGAAAGATTTCATATATCTTATCACATATGTTCAAATTTTTCATCATTGAGTAACTCCTTTTTATGACAAATT
>CAYJJY010000057.1:0-5772 GCA_964370615.1 uncultured Muribaculaceae bacterium | reverse complement strand
CACCAAATAAAGCTTGTGCAAGTAAAACCTTAACCTTATCACTATCTTTTAAATCTTTCATTAAACATTCATGTAAAGAAACATCTAAACCTAAACCAGATAATAAAATACCAGCATCACTCTCAGCTTGCCAACCATTCATCTCAGCAAATAAACTTTCAAGCTCACCAGCTTTAATACCATCTTCTTCTGTAAAATCTTCTTTCATATAGATATTATTTTTTTCCTGCATAACTTTATAAAGTTCTGTATTTCCCATTATTACTGTTTCTAATACTTGATATTCATCAAAAAGGTGATGATTCTGTTTTAAAACCGAAATTCTTTCCCCTTTACCAATAGAAATATCTCCTTTAGTAGTTTCAACTTCCTTACTTAAAACTTTTAAGAAAGTTGATTTACCAGCACCATTAGCGCCTATTAATCCATAACAATTATTATTATTAAATTCTAAATTAACATTTTCAAATAATGTTCTTGTTCCGAACCTTAAAGTTACATTACTTACTTTTAACATAATATTCCTCCAAACCATTTAATTTTACCACAAAACAAGAAAAAAAACCATATATCTGGTTTACTTTCATTTATATTTTTTATTTAAGAAATATCTAATTCATATTGTTTATCATTTCTTTTTAAACTCTCAATTTCACCACATTCACCAAAAATAGCATTAATCACATTAACTTTTTTTTCATCAGCATAATATACCCCTTTAATACTATTACCTAAAACACTACCTTTAAAAACATGAGTTTCAGAATTTATTCCATCTATAAAAATTATTTCAAATATTCCATCAATCAAACTAGCATGAAATTTTAATAATTTACCTTTAGTTGGTTCACATTTTAAACCATCAATTCGAAATGAATTATCAATTTTTTTAATAGAAAAATCTCTATCTTCAAATTTACCTTCACCTATCATTTCACAACAATAATTAATCAACATAATAATCTTTTTCATAAAATCCCCCTTTTTATGAGTGTTATATTAACACAATCACTAATAAAAGTCAAGAAAAAAGAAAGATTTAATCTTTCTCAATAATTAAAGATATCATTCAAACTCATTTTCTTTTTTTAGTTTTAAAGTAATATCCACGAGTTCACTAGTTGGGGCTATCGATTGTTCGTAAACAACACCATCACCTTCAAAATCATAATCAACATCTAATAAGTTTAAAAGCGCAATCGCCTCAATTCTCGTATACCCTATAAAATCAGGCATTTTAACATTAGAATCAGTTATTAAAAACACTTTATCTCCAGTTAATAATGTTGCATTAGCAGATGGATATTGATCTATAACTTTACTACCATCACCTAAAACAACAACATCAAGTCCTTTAATCATTAAATCATCTTTTATAAAATTAACATCCTTATTTTTATAAAAATCAATTTCGATTTGCTCATAACTTTCAATATCATTTTCAACTTCAATAATACCTAAATATTTAGCTACCGAATCTAGAACAGGTTGAACTAAAGAACTAACTGATCTACTAGTTGGAACATTAGGTTCTTTAATTGAAGCAAAAACAATAATTTCAGGATCATCATAAGGAAACATACCACTAAATGAGTAAATATTATTTGTTTTAGTGTAACCACCGTGCTCAGCACTATAATATTGACCAGTACCTGTTTTTCCAATAACATCTAAATTTTCAACTTGATAAGAAGTCCCAGTTGCTTCACTAGAATCACCATTAACTGTATTATACATTAATTTTTTGATATAATCTGATGTTTCTTTAGAAACAACATTTTCTATTATTTCAGTTTCATTGTTATAAACAACTTCACCATCAGAAATAATTTTATCAACTATACTAGGTTTAACCATTGCACCATCATTAGCGATTATACTTAAAGCCTGTAGTTGTTGGATAGGTGTTGTTAAAATACCTTGTCCAAAAGAAGCTGAAGCAATTTCCATAGGATATGTAAAATCTAACTTACCTTCCATTTCTCTAGGTAAATCAATACCAGTAAGACTACCAAAACCATAATCTTGATAACAATCTCTCAACTGCAGAGCCGAAAGTTTATCTTGCATCATATAACTAACTGCAACATTACTTGAAAGTTGAAAACCTAAATCATAAGAAATTTCTCCCCAACCAACATTATTCCAATCAACAACTTCCCCATCCTCTATTTGAATAGAACCTGATAAAAATGTTTCTTGACCATTATAAACACCATTCTCCATCGCGCACATATACGTATAAATTTTCATTACACTACCCGGTTCATATAAAAACGAAGTCAAAGGATTTTCATAATTAGTGATCGTATTTAAATCATTAGGATTAAAAGAAGGTGATGAAGCACTACCTAAAATTTCTCCCGTTTTAGCATCCATTATTGTAAAAGTAATCCATTCTGGTTCATAAATTTCCTCAATATCAGAAACCGAAGATTCAATAATTCTTTGAATATTAGAATCTAAAGTCAAATAGACATCACTACCAGGTGAAGCATCAATTTTTTCTTCTTTAGTATCGGGTATTTTATAACCAAAACGATCAGCTTGATAACTCTGGTATCCATTTATTCCTCTTAAAATTTCTTCATATTTAGATTCAATTCCCAGCTCACCAGTTATCTTTTCTTCTAATACAGTGATAACTCTATCCTCACTAATTACTACTGAAACACTACCTGTATATTGCCCAGATTCATAAATAGATATAGATGCACTACCACTTTTCAAAGGTTTTAAAACATTATTTTCAACTCTAATATTTTCAGAATCACTTTTGAAAACAACATCCAAAGAATTATAAAGCGGCAATAGCAAAGGTTCTAAATCATAACTCTCACCAATAGTGACAGTAATAGTATTTTGCTTTTTAGCATACCCTAAAATATAAGAAGCAAAATCACCGTTAGGATAATATCTTTCATAACTAGCCTCAAAATCAATTCCAGCTAAATTTAAATTTTCTAATTGTTGTTTTTTAGATTCATTAATATTACCATAAGTTCCTAGATAAGTTTGATATAAACCTTTTTCCTTACCACTATAAAGTAAATCTAAATAATAACTTTCCTCACCACCTAAAACGGAAGCTAAAGCCTTAGCTGTAGTTTCATAATCCTCAACATGATACAAAATTTTCGAAGAACCCGTACGACTCTCATTTAAATAAGCAACAACCGTGTAAGTAGTAACATCAAACGCTAAGTTATTACCCTCATTGTCATAAACATTACCTCTTTGAGCATACAAAGTAGTTGTATAAGTATTTCTATTTTCTGCAAATTCATTCATATCAATACCATACACATTTGGAAATAAAGATACATAAAGATATTGACCATATAAAATTATAAAACAAAACAAAAAAAAGAAAAAAACATATCTTGGCATTTTAAATGTATTTTTCTTTAATCTCATAATTCACCCTCTTAATCAACTATAATAATATTATTATTATTATACGCTAATCCTAAATCTTTTACAACGTTTTGAACATTATCAAAACTAATTAATTCATTAACTTGCATAGTTAAACTTTCAACAGTTCTTTCTTCTTGAACAATATTATATCTTAATTCTTCATTCAACATTTGTTGATTACCAATACTAGCTCCTATAAAAATCTTTACTAAAGTAGCCGATAAAAAACAACAAAAACCAGCAATATATAATATTTTTTCCCCTTTTGTAAACTTACTTTTCATTATTTTATCCTTTCAATTACCCTCAACATTGCACTTCTACTACGTCTATTATCACTCACTTCTTGTTTCGAAGGTTTTATAGCATTAACCAATTTAAAAGATGGTTGATACTCCTCTGGTATTATAGGTAAATTCTTAAAAACTTTATCAATTTCAGTATTTTTTCTAAATATGTTTTTACACATTTTATCCTCTAATGAATGAAATGTAATAACACAAACTCTTCCATTAATATCAATTAAATCTAAAGCTTGATTAATACTACTTTCAAAAACATCTAATTCTTTATTAACTTCAATACGAATAGCTTGAAATGTTTTGCGAGCTGGATGTTTATCATTTCGATATGAAAATGGAACATTTTGTTTAATAACCTCTGTTAATTCTAAAGTAGTATTAATAGGTCTATTTTTAATAATTCCTTTAGCTATCGATACAGCATATTTTTCCTCACCATAGTTTCTTAAAATTGTAATTAAATCCTCAAGTTCATATTCATTAACCACATTGTAAGCACTAAAATCACTAGTTTGATCCATACGCATATCTAAATCAGAATCATTATGGAAACTAAAACCTCTTGTATCAACATCAAGTTGTGGAGATGAAACACCTAAATCATATAAAATACCATCAACCTTAGTAACATTTAATTCAGCTAACTTTTCCTTCAAATTAGTAAAATTACTATTAATAATTTTAAAATTAGAACCAATAGCCTCTAACTTTTTTGAAGCAACTTTAATCGCCTCTTGATCTTGATCAAAAGCATATAAAAATCCATTAGGAATTCTTTTTAAAATTTCACTACTATGACCAGCATACCCTAAAGTACAATCAACAATCACACTATTATCTTTTAAATTTAAATTTTCAATACTTTCATTAAGTAAAACACTTATATGCATAAATCACCTACACTGGAAAATAAACTATCAGCAATATCAGAAATTGAATCCTCATTATTTAATAAAAATTCATCCCATCTATGTTTATCCCATATTTCTAATCTCTCATTAACCCCTATAATGACACATTCTTTTTTTAAACCAGCATATTCAATTAAAGACTGATTTAAATTTACACGACCCTGTTTATCTACTTCACAAACCAAAGCACCAGATAAGAAAAATCTTAAATAATTTCTAGCTTCTTTGGTATTTGGTAAGTTCTTATACTTTAAAGTAATCTCATTAAATTCATTTTTAGGATAAATGAATAAACAACCATCTAAACCCTTAGTAATAATAAAATCTTCCCCTAATTCATAACGTAATTTAGAAGGAATTGTAATTCTACCCTTATCATCAATTGAATGCTTGTATTCTCCCATGAACATAATTTCACCCACTTTAAACCATTTTTTACCACTTACTACCACTATTTTACTCTTTTTTTCATATTTTGTCTATATTTTTAGCCAAAAAAAAAGATAAATATATATCTAAAAATGTCAACTAAAGGAATATTTTAGACTTTTCTAAAAACTTCCCGACTTCATTTCCATTTTCTTTATTCATATCCTTTTCTTTCATAATTTGAACATGATTACCACAAGCTAACATATACAACTTTTCTTTACCAGCTACCTCTAACACAGCTTCTTTATTTAATTTTATTTTTCTATTTAAAATTTCAACATCATAAAATTTTAAATCAATTAAATTATCTATTTCTTTTTCATTTAAACAATTATTATGACACACACCATTTTTAGGCATAATCATCAAACAATCATCACAACAAGTTAAAATAAACTCACCTTTAAAAAATTCTAAATATCTATTAGGAATTGTAAGATTGCCTTTACACAATCTTATCTTTTCAGTACCATAAATCATAAATTCACCCCAAATTTAAATGTATTATACACCAACTTAATAATAGAGTCAATTTCAAAAAAAAACTAACATACGTTAGTTTAAATACTTAATGGTAGCGACGATAAGATTCGAACTTACGACCTACTGGGTATGAACCAGTTGCTCTAGCCAACTGAGCTACATCGCCATAAAAAGTTAAGCAATATAATAATATCATATTTCCTAACCTTTGACAAGTATTTTTT
>CAYJJY010000056.1:0-5934 GCA_964370615.1 uncultured Muribaculaceae bacterium | reverse complement strand
CTAAATAAGAATGTTTAATACATTCTTTTTTTATTGCAAAAAAATAACCAAAAGGTTATTTCCCCACAGTAATATAATTAGTAGAATTTGCTATTTTTAAAAGTTCTTCTTCATTTAAAATATCGGAAGTAATATAAAAATCAATACCATTACTAGTCCAAGTAACAGAATTATTTTCAGTATAACCAATAGTCCCAGTGACAAAGTTTAGTTCACCCATCGTTGGGATAATCACATCTTTTTCAGTAATAGAAGTTGTTTCTTGAATAACAGTAAACGGATTCTCACCATCAAAAGTTAAAATAACTCTTTCACCATTTTCTAATGCAATAGTTTGTTGATTAGTTAAAGTTGTATTAAGAGGTAAATACATTGGGTAAATAATATTATCTATTTCAGCAGAAGTTGTTTGGTCTTCACCAGAAGTCATACTAGAATCAACTTTAAAATAATTCTCATCATAATTAGAATTATAATCTATTGAATCAAATATCATTTTCATCTCAATGCCATCTTCATTATTTAAAACTTCAATAGATTTTAAATTCATCTCTTTATCAAAATAAACTTTTTGTTTTGTCAGATTAGAGTTATTAGTGAAACTAACAGTTGAATAAACTATATATCCATCATCTGTTTCTTCAATATTTAAATTTTCATCACTCTCTAAATCAGTTAAGATAGTTTGTAATAAATAGATTTGTGAGCTATTAAAAGGCCACTCACTTTGAAATTTAAAACTTTTATTAAGTGAAGGTGTTAAAACAAAAACCCCATCACCGTTACGTAAAATAATTTGCTCATGATTGTTTGTAGTATTAGTTAATGAAACTTTAAAATTATTAGGTTGTAAATATGCTACATCTACCTCATATACATATTTGTCCTCACTGTTATGAATTTCCAACTGCCCGTTAATATGGTAACCTTCAACATCTGAAACCTTAGAACTAAAATTTTCAACAACATCTTTATTGTTCATACAACCAATAAATAAAAAGCAAATTCCAAGTATAAAAACTCTCTGAATATATTTCTTCAATTTTTTCACTCCTTTATATTCACTTAATTATATGGAATTGATATTTAAATATGTAAGAATAATATTAAAAAAATTATCCACAATATAAACAGAAAGGATGATTATTAATGGAAATGCTACAAAAAATATGTTTAGTGTTTACAATAGTTGGTGCCTTAGTATGGGGGATAATCGGAATTTTCGATGTTAACATACTTACATCATTGTTTGGTGATGAATCAATGTTTCCGCGAATAATTTATACAATTGTAGGAATTACCGGATTAATAAATATAGGCATATTATTTAATCATATTGAATCATAAAAAAATAGCACTTAATTAAGTGCTATTTTATTCATCCATAGATAAAACTGATAAAAATGCTTCCTCAGGTATTTCAACTCTACCAACCATTTTCATTTTTTTCTTACCTTCTTTTTGTTTTTCTAATAACTTACGCTTACGAGATACATCTCCACCATAACACTTAGCTAAAACATCTTTACGTACTGCTTTGATGTTTTCTCTAGCGATAACTTTTGCTCCTAATGAAGCTTGAATCGGAACCTCAAATTGTTGTCTTGGGATTAATTTTCTCAAGTTTTCAACAATTGCTTTACCACGCTTATATGCAAAGTCTTTATGAACAATTATACTTAAAGCATCAACAGCTTCACCATTTAATAAAATATCCATTTTAACTAAATCACTTGATTGATATCCAATTAACTCATAATCAAACGAAGCATAACCAGAAGTACAACTTTTTAATTTGTCAAAAAAGTCATAAACAATCTCAGATAATGGAATTTCATAATGAATATTAACTCTTGTTTTATCCATATATTCCATAGATATATAATTACCACGTTTATTTTGGCATAACTCCATAATTGGACCTATAAAATTACTAGGTACAAAAATAGAAGTTCTAATAAAAGGTTCTTTAATATCTTTAATTTTAACTTTCTCAGGCATTTTAACAGGACTATCAATAGTTAAAAAACTACCATCAGTCATTTCTACTTCATAAATAACCGAAGGAGAAGTAGCTATTAAAGAAATATTAAATTCTCTTTCAATACGTTCTTGGATAATTTCCATATGAAGTAACCCTAAAAACCCACATCTAAATCCAAAACCTAAAGCTTTTGAAGTTTCTGGTGCAAATTCTAATGCTGCATCATTTAATTTTAGTTTTTCTAAAGCTTCACGTAAATCTGGGTATTTGGAAGATTCAATTGGATACAGCCCCGTAAAAACCATAGGTTTCATCGGTTTATAACCAGGTAAAGTAGTTTTAGCTTGTCTATCATTTAAAGTGATAGTATCACCAACTTTTACTTCGCTAATGCTTTTTATAGCTCCACATAAATAACCAACCTCACCAGCAATTAACTTATCTTTCTTGGTTTCTTTAGGTGTTGAAATACCAATCTCAACAACATCATAAGTAGCACCAGTAGCCATCAATTTAATTTTATCACCAATTTTAACAGAACCATTTACCATTCTGATTAAGCAAACAACACCACGATAAGCATCATAGTGACTATCGAAAATTAAAGCTTGTAACGGTTCTTCATTTGAGTACTCAGGAGCCGGAACTCTTTTTATAACTTCTTCAACAAGTTCTTGAATACCAATTCCGTTTTTAGCACTTGTTAAAATAATTTCATCTCTTGAAAAACCGAAAGCTTCTTCTAACTCTTTAGCGACACGTTCTGGATCAGCATTTGGTAAATCAATTTTATTGATTACTGGAATAATAGTTAAATCAGAATCCAGAGCTAAATATAAATTAGCTAAAGTTTGAGCTTCAATCCCTTGAGCAGCATCAACAACTAAAATAGCCCCTTCACAAGCGGCTAAACTACGCGATACTTCATAATTAAAATCGACATGCCCAGGAGTATCAATTAAATGCAAAATATAATCATCATTATTATAATTATATTTTAATTGAACAGCATTTAGTTTAATTGTAATTCCACGTTCTCTTTCAATATCCATACTATCAAGTAATTGATCTTGCTTTTCTCTATCTGTAATAGCACCAGTTATTTCCAAAATTCGATCAGCCAAAGTAGATTTACCATGATCGATATGTGCTATAATTGAAAAATTTCTAATATTTTTTTGTTTCATAAAATTCACCTGATATATATTATATAAGAAAACAAGTTATTTTACAATGTATAACTCTATATAAAAAAATAAACTTAATATATGATAACTAAGTGAAAACAAGTAATTATAATAAAAAAACATTTATTTTTAAAATATACTATGTTATAATGATGGTGGTGATATTATGAAAAACAGTGCGACAAACGACGAATTAAAAAAATTAATCATAATGGTTATAGTAGTAACAGGAATATTTTTAGCATTTTACGGGGTTACAATCTTCATGACACATGATAATGAAGAAACTCAAGAAGAAGTAAAAGCAGAAATTCAATACACAGAAATCTTATTAAGTAACATTTTAAATCAAGAATCTGATGAATATTATGTTATCTTATCAAAAAATGATCAATTTAAATTACAATTATATAATTCTTATATTTCTGTTTATGCCGGGATGGAAGATTCTTTAAAAATGTATTTAGTTAATATTGACAATCCATTTAATGAATCTTATATCGGTGAAGAAAGTAACTTAGAAATAGATGATATAAATGATTTGGTAGTTAATGATGACGCTTTATTAGTAATTGAAGATAATGAAGTTGTTGATGTGTATGAAGGAAAAGAAAAAATAGTAGAATTTATGACAGAAATTATTACAGAAGAATAATTTCTTTTTTTTTGTAAAAGTAATGTGAAATATTATTTTTTAAATAGACATAATAATTAATAATATGATATAGTATTTTATAGGAAGGTGAAGCATGGAAGAAAAAGGTAAAAAAGAACCAGTTAAAAAAACTGTTAAAAAAACAGTAGAAAAAAAAGATATAAAAAAACCAATAAAAAAAACAACTACAAAAAAAGCAGTAGTTGCTGATAATAAGAAAGAAGAAGTGGCAGAAAAAAAGGTTGATATTAAACCTAAGGAATTTAAATTACCGCCTAGATTATTCGAAAATATAGCAATAGTATTAATTTTAATTATATGTACAGCGACATTTTTTGTTCTGATGTTTAATAAAAATGAACCATATAAAGAAAGTTCAGCCCTAGAAAAATTTGAACAAGAATTTTACTATATATTAGAGAATTATTATGGTGAAATCACTGAAGATGAATTAATTGAAAGTGCAATAGAAGGAATGTTAAGTGATTTAGATATTAATTCAGGTTTTTTAGATGATGAAGATTCTAATGAAAGTAAAACATTAGCAGGAACATATGAAGGTGTTGGTATCGAAATTTTTAACGATGCTGAAGGAAAAATAATCATATCAAAAGTTCATGCTAATTCACCAGCGGAATTAATAGGATTAATGGCTGGAGATGAAATAACAAAATATAATGATGAAGATCTAACAGGCGTGAGTACTGGAGATTTAGTTACTAAAATAGCTTCAGTTGAAACTTTTAATTTAGAAATAAAAAGATTAGAAGAATTATTCACAGTACAGTTGCAAAAAGGTTCTATAATTATAGAGTCTGTGCATGCAACTATGCTTGATGGAAATATTGGATATATAATAATTGATATTTTTGCTGATAATACAGCTATTCAATTCACCGAAGCATTAGAGGAATTAGAAAATAATGGAATGGAAAAATTAATAGTTGACGTTAGGAATAATAGTGGTGGATATCTAACTACAGTAGAAGATATTGCAAGTGAATTTTTTGATTCGTCATATACTATTTTTAAAACAGAAGATAATAAAGGAACAGATATCTATAAATCAAAAGGTGATGAAACAAAAGAATACCCAATTGTTGTTTTACAAAATGGATTAAGTGCATCAGCTAGTGAAGTACTAGCAGCAGCATTAAAAGAAAACTTAAATGCATATATAATAGGAACAACTTCATATGGAAAAGGAACTGTTCAAACGGTAAATAATGTTGATGGGTTATCAGATTATAAATTAACTACAAAAAAATGGTTAACACCAAATGATAATTGGATTAATGAAGTTGGGATTACACCCGACTCAACAGTTGAATTAAATATTGAATATTATTTAGAACCAAGTTATGAAAATGATAATCAATTACAAGCAGCTATTGAATATTTAAAGTAATTACTAATAAAGTAGTTACTTTTTCTTTAAAAAAATGTATAATTACAAAAAGAGGTGAGCTCATGCAAGAAGTAAAAATAGGTGATCATTTAAATATACAATGTTATAAACACAACGAAAAAGTTCGTTGTCACTGGAATGAAGCTGTAGTTTTAGATGTCAAACCAGATTATATAGTTTGTGGAAATAATAAAACTTTAGTAGTTGAAGATACAGGTGTTATGTGGAGAACTAAGGAACCGGCAATTGTTTATTTTTTTAAAAAGCAATGGTTTAATGTAATTTCACAAATGAAAAACGATGGTATATATTATTATTGTAACATTGCAACTCCATATATAATAGAAGATAATACTATTAAATATATAGATTATGATTTGGATTTAAGAATCTTTCCAGATGGAAGATATAAAATCCTTGATCAAAGAGAATATGAATATCATAAACAACTTATGGGTTATGATGAAAAATTAGATCAAGTTGTCACTGAAGCACTAGATGACTTGATAGAAAAATATAAAAAAAATTATTTTGTCTTCAACACAGAAAAAAATAATGAATATTGTGAAAAGTATTTTAATGTTAAAAAACAACCGAATTTTTAACATTTTTTTTATAATAACGCATATACTAATAATATGTTGTAAAAAAATAAAAAAAATATAAAAAAAGTATTGACGAAGATTAATATAAATGGTAT
>CAYJJY010000055.1:0-6983 GCA_964370615.1 uncultured Muribaculaceae bacterium | reverse complement strand
TGAACATATTTGTTACAGGATGTACTGGTTATATTGGTAGTCATACTTGTGTTGAATTATTAAATAACAATTATAATGTTATTGGTTTAGATAATTTTAGTAATAGCGAAAAAGATGTACTAGAAAAAATAAAAACAATAACAAAAAAAGAAATTAAATTTTATGAAGGAAACATGCTAGATGAGGATTTGTTGGAAAAAATTTTCAAAGAAAACAAAATTGATTTAGTAATTGATTTTGCAGCCTACAAAGCAGTTGGTGACAGTGTGAAAAAACCAATTGAATATTATATTAATAATGTTTCATCAGTTTTAACTTTAATAAAAGTAATGAAAAATAATAATATTAAATCATTAATATTTTCAAGTAGTGCTACTGTATATGGTGATTGTAAAACAATGCCAATCACAGAAGAATTTGAAACAGGAAACACTACAAACCCATATGGTACTTCAAAATTATATGTTGAAAATATTTTAAAGGATTTATACAATTCAGATAATGATTTTAATATATGTATCTTAAGATATTTTAACCCTGTAGGAGCTCACAAATCTGGATTATTAGGCGAAAATCCTAAAGGAATACCAGCTAATTTAATGCCTTATATTGTCAAAGTAGCAGATAAAGAATTAGAATGTTTAAGTGTATTTGGGAATGATTATGATACTAAAGATGGAACTGGAGTAAGAGATTATATTCATATTCTTGATTTAGCTCATGCTCATTATAAAGCAGTTTTAAAATTAAATAAAGATAAAGGTTTATTTATATATAACTTAGGAACTGGTAATGGTTATTCAGTTTTAGAAATGATCAAAGCATTTGAAAAAGCTAATGATTTAAAAATAAATTATAAAATAACAGAAAGAAGACCAGGGGATATAGATAAATGCTATGCTGATTGTAGCAAAGCAAAAAAAGAGTTAGATTTTAATTGTCAGTACACACTAGAAGATATGTGTAAAGATAGTTATAATTATATAAAAGAAAGTAGGAAAAATAAATGAAAATAATAGAAACAAATTTAAAAGACTGTGTAATAATTGAACCAAACGTATTTGGTGATGAAAGAGGATATTTCTCACCATATTTTATAACAGATGAATTTAAAAAATTAGGATTCCAAGATGTTAAACAATGCAATAAAAGTAAAAGTTCAAAAGGAGTTTTAAGAGGATTACATTTTCAAAAAGATCCATACTGCCAAGCTAAAGTAGTAGAAGTATTAAACGGTGCAGTACTAGATGTTGTAGTTGATTGTAGACAAGATTCAGAAACTTATGGACAATATACAGAAGTACTATTAACAGCTGAAAACAAAAGAATGTTTTATGTTCCAAGAGGCTTTGCGCATGGATTTTTATCTTTACAAGATGATACAGTATTCCATTATTTAGTAGATAATGATTATTCAAAAGAAAACGAAGATGGTATTTTATATAATGACCCAGCACTAAATATAAATTGGGAAGAAATATTTAAAAAATACGGAATCGATGAACCAATTTTATCAGAAAAAGATTTAGAACAACCAACATTAGAAAATTGCAAAACTAAATTTTTAAGAGGTTAAGATGAAGTATTTAATTACAGGTTTAAATGGTCAATTAGGTTTTGACATCAAAAAAGAATTATTAAAAAGAAATGTTTTAGAAGAAAATATTTTAGGAACAGATATTCATAATATGGATATTACTGATAAAGAAGAAGTAGAAAAGGTAATTACTAAATTTAATCCGGATGTTATTTTTCACTGTGCAGCTCATACAGCAGTTGATAAAGCGGAAGATGAAATAGAGCTAGTAAATAAAATAAATGTTCTAGGAACTTCTTACATATGAGCAGTAGATAGTAAAATAGACGCAATATTAATTTATATTAGTACTGAGTATGTTTTTGATGGAACTAAAGAAGGATTGTACAAAGTAGAAGATTTAACTAATCCAAAAAGTGTTTATGGAACTACTAAATTAAATGGTGAAATAGAAGCTTTAAAAAATGAAAAAACATTTGTTGTAAGAGTTTCTTGGGTATTTGGGATAAATGGAAATAATTTCATTAAAACAATGTTAAAGTTAGCCGAACCAAAAACAGAACTAAATATCGTAAACGACCAAATCGGAAGTCCTACTTATACAGTTGATTTAGCTAAATTATTAGTAGCTATGAGTGAAAGTGAGAAATACGGTGTTTATCACGCAACTAATGAAAATTACTGTTCATGGGCTGAATTTGCTGAGTATATCTTTGATACTAATCAAAAAGAAATAAAGGTAAACCCAGTCACAACTGAAAAATACTTAGAATTAACAAACGCAAAACAAGCATACCGTCCAAGAAATTCAAGATTAGACAAAAGCAAATTAAAAGAAAATTTTAATTTATTACCAACTTGGCAAGATGCAACAGATAGATATTGTAAAGAATTAAAGGAGAATTAGGGTGAAACGTAAATTGATAAAGTTAGCATTTGTATAGTTTTTATATACAATTGAAAATCGAATGTAATAGAAATTTATAAAGAATAAATAGCGTAAAGCTATTTTTTTAAGGAAATTACTAAAATAACAATAAATTTTAAAAAAAGTGAAAAAAAAGTGAAAATATGATATAATTATAAGGAATTTGTAGATAAAAGGAGAGTACAATGTCAAAAAAGAATTATGCTATAAAAGTAGAAAATATGGACAAAGTTTTCAAACTTTTTTCAGATAAACCACAAACTTTAAAAGAACGAATAGTTGGGAAATTCAAAAATAAGACCACATTTAGAACAGTTCTTAAAAATATAAATATCGAAATCAAACAAGGTGAGTCAGTTGCGCTAATTGGTGTGAATGGTAGTGGTAAATCAACATTACTGAAACTAATGACAAAAATCATTTACCCTAATAAAGGAACTTTGAAAACAAAAGGTAAGTTAACAAGTTTATTAGAATTAGGAGCTGGATTTCACCCTGATTTTACCGGTAGAGAAAATATTTATTTCAACGCGTCTGTTTTTGGTTTGACAAAAAAAGAAATAGAAAAAAGAATAGATGAAATAATTAATTTTAGTGAACTTGGAGATTTTATAGATTCACCAGTAAGAACATATTCTTCAGGGATGTATATGAGATTAGCATTTTCTGTTGCAATTAATGTAGATGCTGAAATTTTACTAATAGATGAAATTTTAGCTGTTGGAGATCAGCATTTTCAAGATAAATGTTTTGCGAAATTAGAGGAACTAAGTAAAAGTGATAAAACAATAGTAATAGTGTCGCACAGTTTAGGTGCTATGGGTAAACTATGTAACAGAGCTATTTGGATAAACGAAGGAACTGTTCGTATGGACGGTAAATTTAAAAAGGTAACAGAATCATACTTAAAGGAGTGTAGTTAATGAATATTTTCAAAGAATTGTTTCAGTATCGTGAATTATTTAAGACGAATATAAAAAAGGAAATTAGAGGAAAATACAAAGGATCTTTTTTAGGAATACTTTGGTCATTCATTAATCCACTATTAATGGTTACTGTTTATGCCATTGTATTTCCATATATTATGAAGATTGAAACACCTAATTATTTAGTATTTCTAATATGTGGTGTAATTCCTTGGAGTTTTTTCACAATGTCATTATCTCAAGGAACGACTACAATAACCAATAACAGTAATTTAATAAAAAAAGTTTATTTTCCAAGAGAGATATTACCACTTTCAGTAGTGACATCAGCGCTTATAAATTTTTTAATCTCTTGTGTCATAATATTACTGTTTGTGTTGTTTGGAGGTATAGGACTATCTTGGCATTTGGTTTTCTTGCCATTAATAGTTTTAGTTCAATTTATATTTACACTGGCAATAGTTTTCGCACTAAGTTCATTTAATGTATATGTTAAAGATGTAGAGTACATAGTAGCATTTTTGATAAATTTGTTTTTTTATGCAACACCAGTATTATATACGACAGAACTGTTTAGAGGACCAATATTATTGATTTTCCAATTAAACCCGATGGCACATTTAATTGATGCTTATAGAGATGTTTTTTACTTACATCAAATACCGAATTTTCTTGGATTGGGAATACTATTTATAATATCGATTATCATGCTTATAGTTGGCTATAATATATTTAAAAAATTAGAAAAAAGATTTGCTGAAGCAATTTAAACGGAGGAAAAAATGAAAAAATGTGATATTATTATACCAGTATACAATGCACCACAGTGGGTAAAACTATGTGTGTACGCACTATTTGAAAATACTGATGATGAGATTATTAATAAAGTTATTATGATTGACGACTGTTCGAACCATAAAACTAAAACGTTACTGAAAAATCTTAAGAATAAATATTCAAAAATCGAGGTTATAACTAATAAAGAAAATTTAGGTTTTGTTAAAAATTGTAATCTTGCTTTCAAAAAGAGTACAGCAGACTATGCTTTATTGTTGAATACAGACTGTTTAGTATCTAAAAATACAATCGAAAAATTAATTGAACATTGTGAAAAGGACAAGAAGATAGGTTTGATTTGTCCAATATCATCAAATGCAGCCAATTTGACTTTAGATATATTTGAAGGATTTAATTATAGTCAAATGAATGCATTATTAGAAAAAAAATTCAAAGGAATAACTTTTGACGCTTGTACAGTAGTAGGAAATTGTTTGATGATAACAAAACAGTGTCTGAAAAAAACAGGATATTTAGACGAAATTTACGGTACGGGATATGGAGAAGAAACTGATTATCAATTTAATGCAATGTCTAAAGGTTTTAGCGCAAAAGTAGCGATTGATACCTATGTATTCCATAAATCAGAAGTTTCTTTTGGAACCAGTAAGGAAAAGCAAGAAAAACTAAATAAAAATAGAGAAATTTTTTTTGAAAGATATGGAAAAGAATATAAAATATTAAACAAAGAGTATGAGAAAAATGATCCAGTAAAATATATCCATGACAATTTATCTGAAGAAGATAAAAAAATAGAAGTAGAAACAGTTTTTTATTTAACAGATTTGGTTCAGAATGCTGGTGGAGTACACATAGTTGTAGATTTAATTAATTACTTAAGCATAAAAAACATGTCTGTCAATATAATATGTAATAATATAACTAATTATAAAGAAATAATGCTATTTTCACCACTAGACATAAATAAGTATGAAGAATATAATTTTTCAAAAATAGTATCAACAATTTATTCATCGGTATTTTTAGCGAAAAAAATATCAGAAGCTAAAAAAATACCATTGCTGTATTTCGTTCAAGGTTATGAGACATTATTTGAAAATGGATATGTATACGGAAACGTTGAATTAACATATAAGGTCGTTGATGATATTCTGTGTGTTTCTAAATATTTACAAAATGAAATAAAAGAAAATTTTAATATATCAAGTACACTTATCAGTAATGGAATAAATTATGATTTATTATATGAAGAAAAAACAAATAAAAAAGCAAAAGTAATTACACTGATTTTAAGAAATAACGTAATGAAGGGTGATTGGATTTTACTAGATATTCTGAAAAAAATGACAAATAGATTAAATAATATTGAAATAAATGTCATTTACATGAGTGACTATATAAGTTTTCCAGCAAACAATAACAAAACAATAAAAATTAATACTTTCAAAGGGCCTTTGTCTAGAGAAGAAATCTCTAATATTTTAATAAATAGTGATATATTTGTAGATGCTAGTTTAAACGAAGGTTTTGGATTGTTACCATTAGAAGCTATGGCATCAGGTTGTGTTCCTGTAATATCTAATTCGTTTGGCGTTGATGATTATTTGAAAAACAGCGTCAATGGTTTCATAATTGATCAGGTAAATGTACCTAATAAATATGTAGAAAAAATTGAATATATTACGAACAACGAAGAAGTCTTTTTGAAAATGAGAAAACAAGCGTACAATACTGCACATCAATTTGATTACGACAATATTGTAGAAAGATACATTGCTTATTTTTCACAAAAGCATATAATCAAAACATCTGAATCAGAATTCACGGAAGAAGAAAAAAAGATGATTCAAGTACAAGAACAAACAGAAATACAAACCAATAATGTGAACAGAAAAGTAAAATTTATAGCAAGATTGGTTCCAAAAAAATTAAAATCTTTTATGAAGAAAGTAATAACAAAATTATACAATATGTATAGTCATTAAAATGGAGGTAAAATGGAAAAAAGATTTAGAGAATTAGCTGATGTAGCTAACAATATAATAAGCACACAAAAAATCAATAGTATATTATTGATAGATATTGATCAAAGCGACTGTAATAAACTGTTGAACAATAAAATTAATATTGATGAAAAAACAACGGATAATTTAGAAATAAGTAAAAAACACTATGATCTAATAATAATAAACGATATTTATGGTGATTATATCCAAAATCAAATTGATAAAATTATTACTTCAAGTGAAAAAATATTAGTATTTAAATCAAACAATAAGCTTGAAGAAACAAAATTATTTTACTTAAATGAATGTTTGAAAAAATTCAGTTCTTATGATTTTTTTATCAATCATAAATTTGATTTATCAGATTCTAGTAAAAGAATATTATGTTTCACAAAAAAAACAGATTTGAAAGAAACACTAATAGAAAATGAGATAAATTTATTTGTAAATAGTGCTAAAGATACATACAGAGAAACAGAAGCAACAGAAGAGTTAGATAAAGCCAATATTAAAATTAACAAACAACAAGAAAAAATCCAAAACAAAGACCAAGAAATCAGTGAAAAAAACAACACTATCAAATTTCTGGAAAATACAATTCATAATGAAAGATTTACAAACAATATTTTACATACAGATATAAAAAATATGACTGATTCTGCCTCTTGGAAAATAACTAAACCAATAAGAGTCTCATCAAAAGTATTAAGAAAATTTTTTGGAATGAATATTTATAAAAAGAAATTCAAACAATTTAATGGAAACATAGATACAACCATCATCGCTCC
>CAYJJY010000054.1:0-7337 GCA_964370615.1 uncultured Muribaculaceae bacterium | reverse complement strand
GCTGGTTGATTAAAATCAAACGTTGGCATTGCTGGTGCTTGTTCTACTGCTGGAGTTGTTGTATCATTTGGTTGATTAAAATTTCCAAAAAAATTGAAATTTTCTTCTACTTTTGGCTCTACTTTAGCAACTTCAGGTTGTACTGAGTTATCACTTTTTAATAAATTTGTAAAATCAACTTGTTTTTCCTCAGGTACATTTATATCTTGAGCCTGTTTTTCTATATTTTCAATATCAACAAAATTATGATTGTTGTATTCAATATCAGGAATTTCAACTAAATTATTATTTTTAATATCGTTCATGGTATTTATTTCCTCATCTAACTTTCTTACGGTTAGTCTTTCTTTTATGATTCTGTTTAACATGTTTATTTGTTCATTTTCGTTTTTTATTTTTAATAGTGAACGGGCATGTCTTTCAGAAATTTTATTTTTTAATAGCGCTTCTTGCACTTCATCACTTAGTGATAATAATCTTAATGTATTAGCTATTGAAGATTGAGATTTTCCCAATTTTGTAGCTAATTGTTCTTGACTATAATAATTCATATCTAATATTTTTTTATAAGATATTGCTTTTTCTATAGGTGTTAGGTTTTCCCTTTGAATATTTTCAAGTAGTGCTATTTCGACACTATCATTATCATTCATTTCATATATAATAGCTGGGATTGTTTCTTTTCCTGCTAATACACTTGCTTTATATCTTCTTTCCCCGGCTATAATTTCGTACTTTTCGCCAATTTGTCTTACAACTATTGGTTGAATTACCCCATATTTTTTGATTGATTGGGCTAATTCATTAATTGAATTTTCATCAAAAGTAATTCGAGGTTGGAATCTATTTGGCAAAATATGCTTAATATTTAACTCGTAAATTTCTCTTCTTTTTTGCACTGAAATTCCCCTTTCTAAATTTCACATTATAATAATACTATATATTGGGAAATAAATCAATTAGTTTTGGGAAATAATAAAAAACTTTACAAAAAAAAGACATTATAATCTTTTCTTTTTAATTTCTGAAAATTTTCTCGGGTATTTCCCGGTATGTTTTAGTTTTTTTATTTTTAAAATATTTCGTGTGCTCATTTCAATAGGGAGTTCAAAAGATATAATTTCCTCCAAGTTTGAATTAAGAATTTTTAAAGCCTTTTTTGATTCATTTAATTCATCATTGATATTTCCTTTTAATGGTATGAAATATCCATTAACTTTTAAAAGAGGAATTGAGAACTCACTTATCATACTTAGGTGAGATACTGCACGGCATGTTACAATATCAAAAGTTTCTTTTTGTTCGAATTCTTCTACTCTTGAATGAATTGCTTCAATATTTTCTAAATTTAATTCTTTTATAACTTCCTTTAAAAAAACGATTCTTTTATTAAGTGAGTCTACTAAAGTTACTTTTAATTTTGGAAATAATATTTTTATTACTATACCTGGCAATCCGGCTCCAGTTCCGATATCACATAAGTTGTTGTATTTTTCTAAATCTATTGCTTTTACTATAGTAGCACTGTCATAAAAATGTTTTAAATAAACTTCATTTTTTTCTGTAATTGCTGTTAAATTTATTTTATTATTCCACTCAACCAAAAGTTCATAATATTTAGAAAATTGTTGTTTTTGAGTTTCAGACAATTCAATATTTAATTTTTTTATTTCTTCATAAAAATTATTTTCCGTCATATTTTCCAACTTTCTTTAAATATACAACTAATAATGATATATCAACAGGGTTAACACCACTTATTCTCATTGCTTGCCCAACTGATGTAGGTCTAATTTCTGAAAGTTTTTGTTTTGCTTCACTTGCTAGGTTTATTATATCATTATAGTTTATATTTTCTGGAATTTTTTTAAGCTCCATAGCTGCTAATTTATCTGCTTCTTGTTTTGCTTTATTTATATAACCCTCATATTTGATTTTCAATTCTACTTGTTCTAATACTTCTTCTGAATATTTATTTTCAATAAAGTGTTCAATTATAGAAATTGATACTTCTGGTCTTTTTATAAATTCATATAGGGTTACACCATCTTTTATTGGTGTGGTATTTAATGATATTAAAAGATCGTTATTAATTGGTTTAACTTTATTAATCTTTAGTTTTTGTATTAATTCTTCAATATCACTCATTTTATTTTCGAATTTTTCATAATCATTATTTGAAATCAAGTTATTTTCATAACCATATTTTCTTAGTCTTATATCAGCATTATCATGTCTTAATAATAATCGATACTCAGCTCTTGATGTTAATAATCTGTATGGGTCATTTACGCCTTTAGTTACTAAATCATCTATCAATACACCTATGTAAGCTTCATCTCTTCTTAAAACTAGTGGTGATTTATCATCTAATTTTAAAACTGCATTAATACCTGCAATTAAACCTTGGCAAGCTGCTTCTTCATAACCGCTTGTTCCGTTTATTTGTCCTGCTGCAAATAAATTTTCTATTAATTTTGTTTCAAGATTTTGCTTTAATTGAGTAGGGTAGATAGCATCATATTCTATTGCATATGCATATTTATTAATGATTGCATTCTCTAATCCTGGTAGTGATTTAACCATTTTTTCTTGAACATCTATAGGCATTGAAGTTGAAAAACCTTGAATATATATATCTTCATATATTAAACTTTCTGGTTCTAAAAACAATTGATGACGTTCTTTATCTTTAAATCTTACAATTTTATCTTCAATAGAAGGGCAATATCGTGGCCCAACACTTTCTATGTCATTTAAACCACCATACATACTTGATTTATTTAAATTTTGATTAATAATTTCATGAGTTTTTTCTGTTGTATAAATCAAATAACATGGTTCTTGTTTATTTATATCATATTCATTTTTTATATCAAAACTAAAGTATCTATGAACTGAATCTCCGTTTTCAAGACGCGATTTTTCAAAATTTATTGATTTTTTTTCGATCCTTGGTGGAGTTCCTGTTTTTAAACGGATAATTTTAAAACCTATATCTTTTAATTTATCACTCAAATGATTACTTGGTTTTTCTTCGTTTGGTCCTTGTCTTTTTCTAGTATCTCCTATTAAAATATCTGATTTTAAATATGTTCCTGTTGTTAATATAACAGCTTTAGCTTCTATTTTTGTACTGTCTTCTAAAACTACGCCTTTTACTTTATTATTTTCAATAATTAAATCTTCAACAAGTGATTCTTTTAAATCTAAATTTTCTTGTTTTTGTAATGTTTCAATCATTTTTTTCGGGTATGTAACTTTATCGACCTGAGCCCTTAATGCTCTAACAGCTGGACCTTTAGCAAAATTTAGTAATTTAATTTGAATCTGACTTTCATCAGCAACTTTTCCCATAACACCACCAAGTGCATCAATTTCTCTGACAACTATGCCTTTTGCTGAACCTCCGATTGAAGGATTACAAGGTAAATTAGCTATATTTCCGATTCTTCCTGTGATTAATAATGTCTTTTTATTATTTTTAGCTGCGGCAATAGCTGCTTCACAACCAGCATGTCCACCACCAACGACTATAATGTCATATTTCATTTTTTACCTACTTTCCTAAACAAAATTGGCTAAATAGTTGATCTATTAATTCATCTTCATATGTAGCTCCAATGATTAATCCTAATGTATTCCAAATGTTTTTTAAATCTATTTCTACCATATCAACAGGTAAATTATTATGTATTGCTTTTTTTACTTCTTCAATATATATAATTGTTTTTTTCAAATGTGAGACAGCTCTAGCATTTACAATACTATTTAAATCTGTTGTTGTAATTCTATCTAAATTAAATATTTGTTTGATTTTTGATTTTAAATCATCGATTCCTATATTATTAATTGCACTTATATTAACTTTAAATTCACTGTTTAAAATATTTTCATCAATTTTTGTTTCTAGATCATTTTTATTTATAACAATAATGTGTTCTTTTTTTTCTATTAGTTTAAGTATTTCTTTTTCTTCATTTGTTGTTTCTTCGTTATTATTTAGCAAAAATAATACCAAATCACTTTCTTCGATAAGCTTCTTACTTTTTTCAACACCAATTTTTTCTACTATATCTTCAGTTTTTCTTATTCCTGCTGAATCTATTATGTTTAATATAAACCCATCCATATTAATATATCCCTCAACAAAATCTCTTGTTGTTCCAGGAATGTCTGTTACAATAGCTTTATTTTCTTCTAATAAGCAATTTAATAAACTACTTTTTCCAACATTTGGTTTTCCTATTAAAGCTACTTTAATTCCTTCTCTTACGTATTTTTCATTTTCTGATAAGTGAATTATTTTTTTTATTTCTTCTTCTATTTCAGTAATTTTTGGAATCATAATTGAATTAGTCATTTCTTCTATATCTTCATATTCTGGATAATCAATATTTACTTCGATATTAGCTATAATTTCAACTATTTTTTGACGTAACTGTTTTATTAAATTTGATGTCTTACCACTTAACTCGTTTACAGCAATTTTTCTTGAATTTTCGGTTGGTGCACCTATAATATTCATAATACCTTCTGCTTCTATTAAATCAATTCGACCATTTAAAAATGCTCTTTTAGTAAATTCACCTTTTTCAGCTAAACGACAACCGTTTAATAATAATAATTGCAGTATTTTGTTGGTTGTAGATATTCCACCGTGACAATTTATTTCTATTATATCTTCTTTTGTAAATGTTTTTGGTGCTTTCATTACTGATATTAAAACTTCATCAATCAATTCATTATCATCTATTATATAATCATAATTTATAGTATGACTTTTTACTTTATCTAACTTTTTGTATTTTGTAATTTTATTCACAATTTCAATACTTTCTTCACCTGTAACTCTTATAATTGAGATAGCTCCAACACCTAGTGCTGTTGAAATTGTAGCGATTGTATCATTCATAAATTTCCTCCAATTTAAAAAAAAGATAACTAATCTTTATGTTTGATTATAGTATATCTTTCTTTATTTTCACCGTGACTTACTGAAATTAATTCTTCAAATTCAGATACAATTGAATGAACTATTCTTCTTTCAAAAGAATTCATTGGATCTAAGTTTGCTGAAATTTTTGTTTTTAATACTTCTTGACAAATTTTATTAATTTCTTTTTCAAGTCTTTTTTGTTTTTTTATTTTATAATCTTCAACATCTAAATTAATATAAAATTTATAGTAATGTGTTTTTAGTAAATTTTTTAACATGTAATTAATTGATTCTAATGTTTTACCATTTTTTCCAATTAAAATATTTTTATCATCACTTATAATTGATATTTTCAAAATGTTTTCTTCAAAACTAATTTCAAATTTTGCTGCTATATTCATATGATCAAATAAATTTTTTAAATAGTCTTTACCATATGAAATAATATCATCTTTTTTTACAATTTCAATTTCTGTGATTTTTGTTTTTAATAAACCTTTAGTTGTTTCTTTTTCATTATAAAAATATTCATTTTCACTTAAATTTAATTCATTTAAAATTTTATTATGTAAACTTTCATTATGTTTTAATTCATATTTATATGATGTTAACATTTTTTTTCTCCTTTTTTACAATTAAATTTTGAACTATTGTAAACGATGAGTTGGTAATCCAATACAAGGCAATACCTGTTGAAACTGTTAATGAACCAAATGCAATCATAACAACACTGATATTTCTCATCATTTTCATCTGATTTTGTTGTTCACCAACTGGATTAGTAGTTGCATTTAATTTAAATGAGAAGTATGTTGCTGTTACTACTAAAATAACAAATATCAAGTAATACCATTGACCGTTTTGAATAGCTGATATTGGCGTTATCGATAAGTTTATTCCAAAGAAATTTTCTTCTAATATTAGTGGTAATCTGTATAATGTTTCTAAGAATGCGAAGAATAAAGGTATTTGAATTAATGCATATAAACATCCTGATAGTGGGTTTATATTAAATTCTTTATATACTTTCATCGTTTCTTGACTTTTAGCCATTTGTGAAGCTTGATCAGTTCTATTACGATATTTTTCTTCTACTTTTGTTAATTTTTTTCTAGCTGCCTGCATATTTTCTGATTGCATTGCAGTTTTTTTAGTAATAGGGTATAGACATAATCTTATTAATATAGTTGTTAAAATTATAGCTAGTCCATATGTTGTTGTTAAATTACCTAGTTGAATTAATATCCAAGCTAATGGTTTAACAAATATAGTTTCCCATAAACTATTTTTTCCACTTAAAATATTAAATTCTGAACATTCTATAACTTCATCTAAATTAAAAGATTCATTTATATCATTCATTATTTGATCATATTGTTCTTTAGTAATTTCATTATTACTTAATTTATCATTATAAGTATTGATTTGATTTTGTTTTAAAGTTTCTCTTTGTTCTATTGTTGTAGATGTTTTACAAAGTATATTATCCACAACTCTTTGCCCTGTATCTTCAACAATTATATTGTTACCATCAATTTCTTTATATTGTGTACATCCTGTTAATACAGTAATTAATATAAATCCTAAAATTATTTTCTTCATGTTATTCTCCTTTTATTAATTTTAATTTATTCATAGTAGATAATAAATCAGTTTTCATTTCTGAAAATGTTTTATTTGTGATATCCCTACCTACCATTATAATACAATTAAATCCAATATGATAGTTATTTTCAGAAATAATATGTTTAAGTTGTCTTTTTAATTTATTTCTAACAACTGCATTTCCTATTTTTTTACCAACTGAGAATCCAAACTTATAATCTTTATTATTATTTTTTTCTAAATATATTACAAAATATTTATATTTAAATGGTCTATTTTTTTTTATTATTGATTGAAAATCCATGTTTTTTTTTAAAATATGTTCTTTATTCATAGTATCACCTTCTAGTCAATGAACAAAACACCACTGAAAACCAGTGGTGCTTGTATTAATGAGATAAGACTTTACGTCCTTTACGACGACGATTATTAATTATATTAGTTTTCATACGAGCAAAAAATCCCATTTTTTTACTTCTTTTTCTATTATTAGGTTGAAAAGTTCTTTTCACGATAACACCTCCATTATTATATTATTTCCGTTTGCTTTATTAATTATATAGATAAAAAGTATATTTGTCAATTATTTTTATGATTTTTTTTAATTTTCTCTGGTTGTGGATTATTTTTCTGGTTTTTTTTATTATTTTGTAATTCACAAAGTATTCCACAATTAATTCAATATTTTTTTGTTGATAAATATAGTTTTTTTTAATTTTTAAGTACTTTTCCACAGATATGTGGATTACTTTTTAAACATTGTTATTTGTTATTTTCTTTTTTTTCCACAGAC
>CAYJJY010000053.1:0-7480 GCA_964370615.1 uncultured Muribaculaceae bacterium | reverse complement strand
AACACTACATCATTTGTTAAAAAATATTTAATCATAATTTATCCTCCTACTTGTTCTATAGGATAAAAATCATACATTTCCTTTTAATAACAAAAAAAATATATGGGAAAAGTCCCATATACTTTACATCATTTCATCTAGTTCATATTCAAGTTTATTCATCGTTTTATCCAAAACTTCTTCCATTTTGTCCATTACTGCACAATGATATTTTTGATATATTAGAGTCATACCAACTCCTGCGCCAATAAGACACATTCCAGTTAATTTTTTCATAAGAAATCACCTCTCTACTAGAAAATGAAGGTATACATATAAATCATGTATACAATCTTATTATGTTACACATTTAAAATATTATGCATAATTTTATCTTTTAAAGTAGTTTTACGAGGTAACTCCTGGTGATGATTGACTGCATACAAAAATGCATCAGGCATTCCAATAATAATTAACCTTCTTTTAGCTCTAGTTACAGCTGTATATAAAAGCTTATGATACAACATCCTTTTATAAGAAGTAGATATAGTCATAACCACAAGTTCAAACTCACTTCCCTGTGATTTATGAATAGAAATTATAAAACCATGCTTAATTTTAGCTAAATCTTTAACCTCATAAGTAACTAAATTACCATCAAAATCAATAATAATTGAAGTCTTCTCACCTTTAAAGATACTTTTTATAACCCCAATATCACCATTAGATATATTTTCATCCGGAATATTAACAAGTTGTAAAACCTTATCATTCTCCCTAAATATAACATCACCAAATTTTATTTCATTTTTACTCTTGTCAAACGGATTAAAAACATCTTGCAATAAAACATTTAATTTATCAATCCCATTCATACCAGCATACATAGGAGCCATAATTTGAACCCTCTTATAATCATAACCCTTTTCAATTAATTGTAAACATAAATTCTTTAAATTAAAACCAATAGCTTCATCATTACACTTTAAAAAAGTATAATCACTTTTAGTTTCCAAATAATTCTCACTTAAATTATTATCTTTTATTTCATAAGCTAAAGTATTTATATAAGAATTTTCATCTTGACGATACAAATGATTCAAACAAACAACCGGAATCATTTCACTTTCAATTAAATCTTTTAAGATTTGACCACTACCAACTGATGGCAATTGGTTAAAATCACCAACCAAAACAACTTTAATATCAGAAGTTAATCCTCTAAGTAAATTAGCCATTAAATCCAAATCAATCATTGAAACTTCATCAACAATAATTAAATTATGAAACATTGGATCCATTTCATTAACTAAAAAATCGCCACTCTCTTTATTCCACTTTAAAAATCTATGAATAGTAGAAGCTGGTAATCCCGTTGACTCACTCATTCGTTTACTAGCTCTACCCGTCGGCGCTAGTAACGCAATCTTTTCAACCTGTTGTTCATAATTCAAACCATTTATAATCGTATAAATCTCACAAATAGCTTTAATTATAGTAGTTTTACCAGTACCAGGACCACCTGTTATAATAGTGACATTATTATTTAAAGCTCCATTAATAGCCTCTTTTTGTGTTTCATTATAAGTAATACCATTTCTATTTTCCAGATCACTAATAAATTCGTTTAAATCACTATGACCATTTTTCCTATTTAATAGACTAACTAAATTACTAGCAACATAAATCTCATTTTCGTAATCATCACTTAAATAATAACGTTCATCTTCGATAACAATTTTACCCTCAAATTCTAGTTCATCCAACAGATCGTCACAATTAAACATTTCAAAACCTAAAATAATCTCAGTTTTTTTAATTAATTCCTCTTTATATAAATAAACATCACTTTGCTCAAAGATAGTTTTTTTAAAAGCATAAATTAAAGCAGCTTTAATTCTTTTAACATCATCAGTTTTAAAACCTTGTTTTAAAGCAATGCTATCTACCTTTAAAAAAGGAATATCTAAATCATCAACAAACACATATGGATTATGTTCAAAAACAGCCATCGTTGAAGATTTGTACAAATTATAAATTTCCATTGAATCCTTCATCGAAAAAGATAAATCATTTAAAAACACAATAACTTGATGCGATTCTTCATACTTTAATAAAGAACTATGAATTAATTCCATTTTTTTATTAGTCATTCTAGGAACCATTAAAAGTTGTTCTTTATCATTTATGATAATATTTAAACAATCATCACCTAAAGTCTCAACAACTGCTCGCGCCAAAGCCTCACCAACACCTTTAAATAAATCACTAGCTAAAAAATTAATTAACCCCTCTTTATCATTAGGTTTTAATCTTTCATAGTCAGTTACATTAAATTGTAAACCATATTTAGGATTATCCGAATATTCACCATAAAAACAATATAAATCATCTTCATTTAAATCGTGAAAATACCCAGTAAAAGTTATAGTCTTATTAATAAAATCTTTTAAATCCTCACAATTTGTATCTCTAATTTTAAATAAACCAATAACATAACCCTTATCAGATTTATAAATACTTTTACGATAATTACCTTTTATATACTCTTTTTCCATCAGACACCTCCTTAAAAAACCTTTTTTTTAAAATAATAATAAAAAAAGGTTGACAAAATCAAACTTTTAGATTAGTATATATATCACCAATTCAATTTTGGATTGGTGCTAGTATCACACTAGCCAACCCCTTTTTATTCTTTTATGCGACCACTACTTCTGTAGTGGTCATTTTTTTTGTAAAAACAATTAATCTTTAAATTTAATCTTATTAAAAGAAATCTCTTCTAATGAACGACCAATATTTTTTTTAGATTTGTATTCACAAGTTTTCATTTGATAGTGATCAGTCAATCGCATCTCTTTGGAACGATTTGTAACAATATTCACTAATAAATACTTCGAACCTACGTTATTTAATATCTTGTCTATTGATGGATATATCATCTTATCACCTACCTATTATAAATATAATATATTTTTTTATAATATACAAGAAGTTTTACAAAACTTAACAAATATTTACACTACTTATTAACTTCATCAATTAAACCCCATAAAATTTCAACCATCGCCCAAGTATCTTGTTTACAATACTCAATCAACTTTTGATATTTATGCTTAAATTCAACCTCATCCATTTTCGGAAATTTAGCATAAGTAACTAAAGCCTGAATCCCATTTCCAATTTCCATTCCCACATAAGTTAAATCAGTAAACAAAGGTAATATTTTTTTAATTGAAAATGAACCAATCATATCCTTGTGATAATAATTAAATAATGAAGATTCCTCACTATTAAACCCAAGTTCTTTATATAAAGAACTTTTTGTTTTAGTTAAATTCATCAAATCAAAAATTCTTTCATTAAGTTTAAATAAATCATTTTTATATTCCGGAAACATATTAGCAAGTTCCTTAATTCTAGTTTTTTCAAATGATTCATTATAAACAAGAACAGTCCCCTTGTTTACATCAATATACTCAAGCATTTTTTTAAGTAAAGTTTCCCTATTATCCTTATCATCTCGAGCCAAATATTCATAATGATCTAATTCCTTATCACAAACACCAAATTCCTTTTCAATATGAATCGAAAATTGAAATAAAGATTGGTAATAAGGTTTCTCACCCTTAAATCTAGGTAACGGACAAGGAAATGTTTCAAAATCTAAATGATAAATCGGATACTCAATACAACCGATTCCAGCTTTGATTTTTTCTTTGTTAATATAGGCAACATTAGTCTCAACAACTCTTTTTTGAATCTGATTTTTATATCTATTCAAATAATTAGTAGGCATATCAACCATATTAACCAAACCACTATTAAGTAAATCATAACGTTCATACTTATTATTATTCTCATCTTTAAATCCATGATGATTATCAATATAATTTAAAATAGAATTTTTTTTAGGAATAAAATCCCAACAAATTTCAAAGAACTTACACTTAGTTGATTTTTTATTTTCGCAATGAGGACCTATACGACATTTTTGACCATTTAAATTACGAATATTATTCTCAACCTTTTTACGATCCATATCAATAAATTCCAAATAATGTTTAGTAATAGAAGTCATATCAAAAAAACAAACAATCTCATTCATATTTTCATCAGTTGAATAAACTGGTTTACCATTTTCATACTTCCCATCAAAAACATACTCACAATTTAAAACTCCCAAATAATATTTATTTAAATCAATAATATTTTCTCGATTATTCTGTTTCAAATCATTTTCAATAATATATCTTTGAACAGCTAAATCATATACATATTTACCAGCACTATCTAATCTATTAAATAATTTTTTCTTCTTCTCCTCATATTTTTTTAAAGGCATAAATTCTTCAATATTTAAATTTAAATCCTCTAATAAATAATAAATCCCATCATCGCCCCTAGAAAAAATCGAATTGTCTTCCCCATCTTGTTTAACAGATAAAGATAAAAATTTTTTACTAGTCGTAGCCTTAACCTCAATAATATTAAAATGATCATCAATCTCATTATATATATCCGTATAACAAATATATTTAATACCATTTATATCACAGTCAAAACTTTCTTGATCCTGAGTATTATAAGCAAATTTAAAATCACCCTTAAAATATTTAGGCGCTAAAGTACCCGCTAAAATTTCAATCTCATTATAATAAGGTAACATAACTTCTAACTGCTCATCAACAACCTCAAGTAAATCATTATCCTCATCATCATACATATTACTCAATATTTCATGAATTCTAGCTTCATTTTCCTCTTCTTTATATTCGTCGAAAGAAACATAACTATCCAGTTTGTTTTTTTTAATATCTTCCAAAGCCACATACCTTGGACATCTTAAATAATTTATAAAATTTGTTTTCGTAACAGCCATAACACCCTCCTTTAAATATTGTAACATAAAAAAGAAAAAAAAGATGAATAAATCATCTCTAATAATTAATATAATCTTTTATAATACTACTAACTTCCGTATAACTAGAAGGTAAAACATTACTTTTATAATTAACAATTAAATTAGAAGGAAGAGCCACATTATAAAATCCAACTTTTAAATCGAAACTTCTACCTGAAGTATTAATTTCAACGTTATTATTATTGTTATTCACTATAACATCGTTGTTAGTATCAAAAGTTAAACTACTACCTCCAATTTGTAAATCCATTAAACGATTAGTTGTAGTTACATCAAGCATTTTAATACTATTATCAGTAAAGTTATAAGTTCCAGTCATATGAATACTGAAAATGCGATGTAAATTTATAATTTCATTACTAATAACCGTATTATTAGCAAAATCCCTCGTATTTCTAGTCAATTCAGCAATAATAGCATTACCTGTAATACTATTATCAGAAACATTTTTAACACCCTTGAATAAAGTTTCTACACTAACATTATTTAGATTAATTGTATTATTAATCACATCTAAACCTAAAGCATTATCATTTATAAAATAACCAATATCACTATTCGAAACATTAAAATTATTATCTTGAATATTACTAATAGCACTCATATCAGTTCCAACTTTAATAACAGCAGTTTCACCTGTGGTGTAGATAGGATTATCATTTGTAGATTTTGTATAATTGACTGTATTGTTTGTGAAGTTGAAATTTCCACCTAAATGATTAATATTTATACCAACATAAGAAGATTGCAAATCAAATGTATTGTTTGAAACATTTAAATCAACTACTTCACCTGCCGTTGATTCATGCTCACTTTTAACTAATGATAAAGACATACCAATAACACTACTTGATCTAATTCCATCATAAGAAACAAGATGATTATTTAAAATTGAAATATTACTCATCGTTTCTGAAGCTGAAACAATTGAAATTATTTCATCATGATTAACTTGTTCAACATAATTATTTTTAAAAACAGCTGTATCTGCACCCTGACTATATGTATCCCTAATTTGCACAGATGGGCCAGCACCAGGAAAAAAAACATTTGAACCGGTATAATTATCAACTAAAACTGAATCATGAGATAAATAAAATTCATTATTTTCTATTGTTATATTTTTCCAGTTCGTCCATAAATCAAGATTAGAAAAATACATTTCATTAACTATTTGATTTTCTAACGATGCAAATTCCCCATCATCACCTCTTGTGAGAATAGGTCCTGGACCTCTGAAAATAGAATTTTTAATTACAATATCACTAGCTTGATATACAGACATTTGCATATTAGTAGCTGGTATTTCAATCGTTTGTAAAGAAATAATATTAAGATTATTCCAAATAACATTTTTAACTCTAGCATCTTCAATATTATTTTGACAATATGAAGAGTAACAGTATTCTCCTTCATAACTTATCGTTACAAAATGTTTTTCACCAGTTAAACTTTTATTATAATTATTATCTGTATTTAAATTACTTCCATTTCCATTTATTTCTAAATCACTATTAGTAACATAAATTAAATTTCTAATAATAAAATCTTTATTTTTTGGAAAAACAACAGAGTCTACAAGATTAAACGCATAATTTATCATCTTAGAACTATCTAAATCATCATCTATATTGTAATTATTAACATCAACAATCTTAGCACCCAATTGCATTACATTAATTTCGTTTGTATATTGTAATTTAGCTACTAATCCGTTATCTAACAAAACATAATCCATTTCATTAGTAACAATACCATCAGAAGATATAACTTCATAACTAGAAGCACCACCATCATTATATTCATAATAACCTTGTGTCGTTTTTATATCACCAACTACTAAACTAGTATCAGCTTTTAATATAAAGACATTGTCATAATCAGCTCCAACAATATCTCCTTTTATATTATCAAAACAATTTTCAGAATTATTTTGATTTATATTATCTTCCATGAATTTTTTATAATAGCATATACCATCAATTGATATAGCAAGCGCAATATCGCCTTCATTAGTAATATACAACTCACCATTAGCTGGTTTTTCATTTGTTGTATCTAAATCTTCATATATATTAGTTAAACCATCAAAATCAATTTTCTCACCAGTTAATTGTGCATGAACAAACTTTTGTTCAGCACCACTTAAAATCATTTCAACTTGGGATTTATTAGCCGATAATCTAGCATCCTCTATTACACCTAATATGATCGGTGCTGCAATTAACGCAACAATAGCTAAAATGATTATTACCGCCAATAATTCAATTAAAGTGAAGCCTGAACTCAATAATTTTATATATTTTTTTTCTTTTTTCATATTGTACCTTCTTTCTAAGTATTTATATTAATCAATATTGGATTTTCTATATTATATATAATGGTTATACCAATTTTTTTTAAACATTCTTTAGATTCCTGATAAAAAGATGACTAAATCATCTTTTTAATATAAGAAATCTACTTGTAAATAATGGTTAATGATAGCCATTGAATCGAATAAATCAACAACCCCATTTTTATTAATATCAGCAGCCATTTTATAAGCATCAGAGAAAACCTCTTTTTCCAAAT
>CAYJJY010000052.1:0-8759 GCA_964370615.1 uncultured Muribaculaceae bacterium | reverse complement strand
TAGAACAAGGAATTGAACAAGGAATTGAACAAGGAATTGAACAAGGAATTGAACATGGTTTAGAAAAAGGAATTGTGCAAAAAACAAAAGATGTTATCAATAATATGATTGCATTGGATATTGATTTACAAACTATTTCGAAGGTGACAGGTTTAAGTATTGATGATATAAAAAATATAAAGTGAGTTATTCACTTTTTTTAATTTTATTAATTTCATCGTTGATAATACTTTTAACTTTATTAAGTAATTCTATTTCATCGGTATTGCTTTTATTTTCAATTAATTCTTGTTGATTGGAATTAGTGATTAATATTTGTCCTATCATTTCTAACCAGTTGCCTATATTGTTTTGTTCAGTTGAAGTTAAATCATTGATTAATAAAAAGGCTATTACAATTCCAGTTGTAGTAAAGATTGAAGCAGGTATGTCATCTAAAAATGATTTATTCATGTTTAATTATATTAATTTATTTAATAAATATGTGACTACAGTTTTAATTTCGTGATATAATTATGAGAGGACGTGATACTGATGGATTTAAGTTTTTTAAATAAAGAACAAAAAAAAGCTGTTTTAAAAACAGAAGGACCGTTATTAATTTTAGCTGGTGCTGGTAGTGGTAAAACAAAAGTTTTAACTACTAGAATAGCTCATTTAGTTTTAGAAAAAAATGTTGAACCTGAAAATATTTTAGCTATTACTTTTACTAATAAAGCAGCTAAAGAAATGAAGGAAAGAATTTTCGATTTAATTGGACCTTTATGTTATGAAATGCAAATATCGACATTTCATTCTTTTGGTCTTCGTATTATGAAAAAACATGCTACTATGTTGGGTTATTCTAAAAATTTTAATATTTTAGATAGTGACGATAGTAATAATCTGATTAAGACAATTATTAAAGATTTTAATTATGATATTGATTATAAAGTTGTAAAAAACATTATTAGCAGTAATAAGAATGCTTTAGTGGATGCCTTTTCTTATGAAAGATTTGTAAGTAATGACTTAGAAAAAGATGTTTATGAAATATACAAAAAGTATGAAGAAAAATTAAAATTAAATAATTGTTTGGATTTTGATGATTTGTTGATGTTGCCAATTGTTTTATTTAAAAAAAATCCTAAAATATTAAAAGAGTATCAAGAACAGTATAAATATATTTTAATTGATGAGTATCAAGATACTAATGAAGCTCAGTATTCCTTAGCTAAAATGATAAGTGCGAAATATTTGAATATTTGTGTTGTTGGTGATGATAGTCAATCTATTTATTCTTGGCGTGGTAGTAATTATAAAAATATTTTGAATTTTGAAAAAGATTATAAAGGTTGTAGTACTATTTTGTTGGAACAAAATTATCGTTCTACTAAAACTATTATTAATGCTTCTAATGATGTTATTAATAATAATAAGATGAAAAAAGATAAAAAGTTGTGGACTGATAATGAAGATGGGGAAAAGGTTGTTAATTATAAGGCTGTTGATGAAAAAGATGAAGCTTTTTATGTAGCTAATAAAATTAATGAATTAATTGATGAAGGATACGATTATAAAGATATTGTAGTTTTATATAGAACTAATGCACAATCTCGTACTTTTGAAGAACAATTTTTAATTGCTTCTATTCCTTATAAAATTATTGGTTCAACTAATTTCTATGGTCGAAAAGAAATTAAAGATATTTTAGCTTATTTGAAACTAATTTATAATCCTAATGATGATACGTCTTTTTTAAGGGTTATTAATACTCCTAAACGTAAAATTGGAAAAGTTACTATTGATAATATTAAGAAGTATGCTTATGAAAATAATTGTTCTTTATATGATGGAATTGAAAGTGGTAAGGAATTAGAGTTTAGAAAATTGATCGAATATTTTAGAAGTATTAAGGATAATATTTTATTAACAGAGTTAGTTGAAGAAATTTTAAATAAGAGTGGTCTTAGGAAAGAATTGGAACTTGAAGATATGGGTAGGGTTGAAAATTTAGAGGAGTTTAAATCTATTTGTTATCAATTTCAAGAAAATTATGGTATAATTACCTTAGAAGATTTTTTGGATGAGGTTAGTTTAATTACTGATTTAGAAAAATTGGAAGTTAGTGATAATAACGTTACTTTAATGACTATTCATTTATCTAAAGGGTTAGAATTTAAGTTTGTTTTTATAGTTGGACTTGAAGAAAGTATCTTTCCTCATTTTAATTCTTTTGGAAATGAAGAAGCTTTGGAAGAAGAAAGAAGACTTATGTATGTAGCTATGACTAGAGCTCGTTTAAGATTGTGGCTTTTGAACACTACTTCTAGATTAATTTATGGGAATAGAAGCGCTAATAAGGAGAGTCGATTTATAAAAGAGATTGATTCTAAGCATTTTAATCAGATTAGTGTTAAAAATGTTAATATTGATGGTGATGTTGAATATCATTTAGGTGAGAAAATTTTATTTGATTTATATGGTGTTGGTATTATTGTTGGTATTGATGATAAAACATTGACGGTTGCTTTTAGTGCTAAATACGGTGTGAAAAAATTAATTAAAGGGCATAAGAATATAAAGAAATTATAGGAGGATATATGGCAGAAATTGGAAATTTTATTGGTGAAGGATTAGAACATATTAAAAATTTTTTCATTGAACATAGTCAAAATCCATTTTTGTGGATAGGAATTATAATTTTAGGACTTGTTATATTTGAAGTAGTTTATGGGAGGTTAAATAATGAAAAATAGTATTGATTTAGTAAAATTGTATAAAGATATTGAAAGTTATGTTGATAAAACTATTGTTGTTGAAGGATGGATTAGAAATCATCGTAAACAAAAAGAGTTTGGTTTTATTGATTTTTATGATGGAACAGCATTTAAGTCTATTCAAATTGTTTATGATGATAAGTTAAGTAATTTTGAAGATATATCTAAGTTTAGAAATGGTTCAGCTATTAGAGTTGAAGGTAAATTAATAAAATCTTTAGGAAAAGGACAAGATTATGAGATTGCCTTAAGTGATGCTTTATTACTGGGTGATTGTGATGAAGATTATCCAATGCAGCCAAAAAGACATACTAAAGAATTTTTAAGAGAGATGGCTTATTTAAGACCACGTACTAATTTATTTCAAGCGGTATTTAGAATTAGAAGTGAAGCATCTATGGCTATTCATTCTTATTTTAATGGTAATGGCTATGTTTATTTTCATGCTCCTATTTTAACGGCATCTGATTGTGAAGGTGCTGGAGAAATGTTTAGAGTAACTACTTTAGAGGATTTAAAAGAAGATGTATCAAAAGATTTCTTTGGTAAAAAAACGTCTTTAACAGTATCTGGACAATTACAGGCTGAAACTTTTGCTTTAGCTTATAAAAAAACTTATACTTTTGGTCCTACATTTAGAGCTGAAAATTCTAATACTAAAACTCATATGTCTGAGTTTTGGATGATTGAACCAGAAATTGCATTTTGTGATTTAAATGAGAATATGAATGTAATGGAGAGTATGTTAAAATACGTAGTAAGTTATATTTTAGAAAAATGTCCAAAAGAATTAGAATTTTTAAATAACTTTGTGGATAATGGTTTACTTGAAAAATTAAACAATATTGTTAAAAGTGATTTCACAAAAATTACTCATCACGATGCTATTGAATTATTAATTAATAGTGGAAAAAGTTTTGAGTTTGAACCTAAACAAGGTGAGGATATTGCTAAAGAGCATGAGAAGTTTTTAACAGAACATTTCAATGGTCCGGTATTCCTTACTGATTGGCCTAAGGATATAAAAGCTTTTTATATGAAGTTAAATGATGATAATAAAACTGTTGCGGCTGTTGATTTAATTGTTCCTGGTAGTGGAGAATTAATTGGTGGTTCGCAAAGAGAAGAAGATTTGGATAAATTAATTGCTAGAATGAAAGAAATGGATATATCAGAAGAAGAATTATATTGGTATGTTAATTTAAGACGTTATGGTGGTTGTGTTCACTCTGGATTTGGTATGGGATTCGAAAGATTAATTATGTATTTAACTGGTGTTGAAAACATTAGAGATGTTATTCCTTATCCAAGAACTCCAAATAACTGTGAATTTTAATATGTAAACTAGAACAATAATAGGGAAATAAACCTTTATTGTTTTTTTATTTTATGATATTATAATAAGGAGGTTGATAGTAATGCCAAGTCGTATGGAAAAATATTATAAGAATGAAAAAACTGAGTATAAACGAACAGAACGAAATAAAAAATTATATGATGAGATTTATACTTCAAATAATTATGACCATATTGATGAACTAACTGGTCGCTTGAAAGAAGATAAAATCGATTTAAACAGTTTACATGAATTATTGAGTTCTAAAAGTCATGTTGAAAAGGAAATAATTTCTTTTGATAATCAAATTGAAGAATTAGAGGAAGAAAAAAAATACGATCTTAACGATTTGATTTCTAAGGCTAAAACTGAAAGAATTGATGAGGATAGTGTTTATAAAAAAGTAAATTTAGAAAATACGAGTAATGTTAATATTGAAAACATTATTAATGAAATTTCATCTAGTTTAGAAAAAGAAGGTGACGATTTAATTTCTGATTTAGATATGGAAGAAACTAAGAAGATAGAGGAAAAAGAAATTGATAAATCTTTTTATACCTCTACTTTAGATTTGTCGAAAGATGATTATGAAGTAGAAGAATTTGAAGAAAAAAAAGGAAATGGATTTTTAATATTTATACTTATAATTTTGATTCTTATTTTAGTTGCTGGTATTTCGTTTGGAGTATTTTATTTGCTTAATAATTAAAAAACTTTTATAAGTTTTTTTTATTGTTTTTTAGTATCTTTTAGTTTATAATATTAAGCAGGTGATGGCATGGAAAATATTGTTTTAATTACTGATTTAAAATTTAAATATAATAATAAAATTGTTTTTAATGATTTTAATGTTAAAATAAAAAAATCTAAGGTTACTGCAATTATCGGCCCGAATGGCAGTGGGAAAAGCACTTTAATTAAACTTATTTTAGGTTTACTTAAGGGTGAAGGTTCTATTATAGTTGATGGTGTTAGTTTGAAAGATAATATTAGGGAAGTTAGAAAGAATACAGGAGTTGTTTTTTCTAATCCTGATAATCAATTCGTTGCTGAAACAGTGATGGATGATATTGCTTTTACATTAGAAAATATGAACTTTGAGAAGTCTTTGATTAAGAATAAAGTTTTAGAAGTTGCTGATTATATTGGAATTAATGATATTCTTGATAAAAATCCTCATGAATTATCTGGTGGTCAAAAACAATTGGTAGCTTTTGCTAGTGCTTTGGTTCATGATCCTAAATTGTTAATTTTCGATGAGGCTTTTACGATGATTGATAAGATTTATAAAGATAAATTATTTTCTTTAATAAAAAGACTTAAGAAAAAAGGTATGAGTATAATCTTTGTAACTCATGATATCGAAGATACATTAATTAGTGATGAAATAATTGTTCTTAATAAGGGACAAGTTTTATTAGCTGATAAAAAAGAAAAAATATATAAAAAAGAAATGGAACTTCAGGAGCTGGGGTTTGAACTTCCTTTTATGGTAGAGATTTCTAATCGTTTGATTTTTTATGATTTAATTGATAAAGTTCATTTTGATATGGAAAAGTTGGTGGATAAATTATGGTCATAAAATTAGAAGATGTTAGTTTCACTTATAATGAAAATACTAGTTTAGAAAAAAAAGTGTTGAGTGATATTAATCTTAAGTTTGATAAAAACAAAATTCATGGTATAATTGGGCCTTCTGGTAGTGGTAAAACAACTTTAGTGGAATTAATAAGTGTTCTTGATTTTCCAACTGAGGGACGTTTAGTTTTAGGTAGTAAAACTATATCACGTAATAAAAAAATCGAAAATTTAAATTTGTTACGTAAAAAAGTTGGGTTTGTTTTTCAATTTCCAGAAGAACAAATTTTTTGTAACTCTGTTAGAAAAGAAATTGAATTTGGTCTTAATTTTTATTTGAAAGATAAAGATGTTATTGATAAACATGTAAAGGATTCTTTAAAAATGGTTGGTTTAAGTGAGAATTTTTTGGATAGAAATCCTTATAATTTAAGTAATGGAGAAATGCGAAAAGTTGCTATTGCTGGGGTGTTAGCAGGTAATCCTAATGTAATTATTCTTGATGAACCGACAGTTGGTTTAGATAATGAAAGTAAAAATCATTTAATTAAAATTTTAAAGCTTTTAAAAAGTAAATATAATAAAACAATAATTGTTGTTTCTCATGATTGTGATTTGATTCATAAAATTTGTGATAATGTTATTGTATTAAATGATGGAAAAGTTGTTATGCAAGGTGATAAGTTTGATGTTTTTACTGATGATGAGTTTTTAAATTATGGTTTAGCTCTTCCAAAAATAATTGAATTTGAAAAATTGGTTTTAAAAAGAAAAAAAGTTAGAATTGGTTTTAGAGATGATATTAATGATTTGATGAAGGATATCTATCGCTGTGTTAAATAAAATTGTTATTGGTCGTTATTATTTAGTTGAATCAATAGTTCATAAATTACATCCTTTTTCTAAAATTGTTTGTGTTTTGATATTTGCTATTATGACTTTATTGATTGATAATTATTTATATTGTTTGTTGTTGGGATTATTAATGATTAGTGCTATTATTTTTACTAAGATTCCTATTAAATTGTATTTAAATATTTTAAATTCTTTTAAATGGTTTTTGATTTCGATTTTGGTTTTAAATTTTATTTTAAGTGGTAATTTTGAAGAATCAATTGTAAATGTACTTAAAATAGTTTTTATTACTTTGTATAGTTCAATTTTAACTCTAACTACTCCTCCTACAGAAATTAATTTTGGTTTAGTTTATTTATTTAAACCATTGAAGATTTTTGGGGTTCCAATTAATAAAATGGCATTATCAATTACTTTAGCCTTAAGGTTTATCCCTTCAATTTTTGATTCTGGAACTAGAATATTAAAAGCTCAAGCTAATCGTGGAGTTGACTATAAATATTTAAATTTAAAAGGTAAGTTGTTAAGTTTAAGATCGCTTATTATACCTCTTTTTATTTTAACTTTGAAAAAGGCTGATGATTTAGCTGATAGTATGGAAACAAGATTATATGATATTGATAGTAATCGTGTTAATTTTAGGGAAAATTCATGGGGAATCTATGATACAATAATATTAATTATCCACATTTTTATATGGGTAATAGTTGTAAGGAGTTTGTTTATATGAGATATTTAATGACTGTTGCTTATGATGGCTCTTTATTTAAAGGGTATCAAAAACAACCAAAAGAAAGAACTGTTCAAGGAGAAATTGAAAAAATTCTTAAAAAAATAAGTACTAAAACGATAGGTGTGAATGCTTCGGGTAGAACTGATGCTGGTGTACATGCTTTAAATCAAAAAATTCATTTTGATTTAGAAATGGATATTACTGTTGATAAATTGAAAAAATCTCTTAATAGTTTACTTCCAGATGATATTTATATCAAGGAAATGGAAGTTGTTAAAGATGATTTTCATGCTCGTTTTGATGTTAAGGCTAAGGAATATATTTATATCATTAATATGGGTGAGTATAATCCAATGAAGAGAAAATATGTTTATCAGTATAATAAAAGACTTGATATTGCAGAAATTCAACGAGCTTTAAAACATTTAGAGGGTACATTGAATTTTAAATCTTTTTCTAAGGCTGATGATGAGAAAGAAGATTTTGTGAGAACTATAATTCAAACTAATTTATTTAGAGACACAAAAAACATTAATGAGATTACTTTATCTTTTTTTGGAACTGGTTTTTTAAGATATCAAGTTAGAAATATGATTGGTTTGTTAATTGAAATTGGTGAAGGTAAAAGAAAAAGTGAAGATGTTTTATCAATTATTAAAGCTGAGGATCGAACTCAAGCTGGTATAACAGCACCAAGTGAAGGACTTTATTTAAAAGATGTTTTATATTAAAATACCGATTGGTATTTTTTTATTTTTTTGATATAATAAAATTATCAAGAATAGAGGTATATTATGAAAAAGGGTTTCACATTAATTGAGCTGTTAGCAGTTATAATCATTTTAGCTATTGTTGCTTTAATTGCAACGCCTATTATTTTAAATGTTATTGATGAATCTAGAAAATCAGCTAATATGTCACAAGTTGAATTATTATTAGGTGGTGCTGAACAGTATTACGCTCATGGTATTTTAAATGACAAAATATTTGATGGTAGTGAGAATATTTATTTAGATATTCAAACTACTAACAAAAAACCTGAAAATGGAAATATTAAGATAGATAGTGACGGTAATGTTTATTTGGCTATTTATTTAGATGGAATTTGTTATACTAAAGGCTTTAATGATGAATCTATATCTTTGGATGATTCAGTAGATAGTGCTGAAAATTGTGTTCCATATGAATTACCAGTTGGGACAGAATACGAATTTGCTTATACTGGTTCTGTTCAAGAATTTACTGCTTTGGCAGATGGATATTATTTTTTTGAAGCATGGGGTGCTCAAGGTGGAAGTAATGGTACTTATTTAGGTAGTTATGGTGCTTATACTTCAGGTTATGCTTATTTGAATAAGGATCAAACAATTTATGTTCAAGTAGGAGGGCAAGGAAAAGTAGCTACTTCTTTTGGAGATTTAGATTCTTATGGATATAATGGTGGAGGAATTTCTTCGTTTTATCCTGAAGAAACAGCAGGAGCGGGTTCAGGAGGAGC
>CAYJJY010000051.1:0-9387 GCA_964370615.1 uncultured Muribaculaceae bacterium | reverse complement strand
GACAAATTTTAAAATAATAATTTAATTTTTATTCTTTAAAAAATTTTTAATAGGTAAATAATTTCTATATAAACTATAATTACGTTTACTGACAACTAATTCCAAATCACCAATATACTCAATAACCTTAGCATCAAAACCTAACTTAAAATTATCTAAACCAACATATTTATCTTTATCGCTGATAACATTTGACATACCACCCAAATTAAATTTAGTAAAACCAAGTTTTTTATAAAAACACATTAATTGCCATATTAATAAATGCGTAGAATTTAATTTTTTTAAATCCTCATCATAACCATGAATTAAAACATTCACCTCAACACCATGCTTAATAATTAAAATAGCCGCAGTAACAATCCCATCAGGATTGTTTTTAAGTAAATTAGTAGCCATAACCAAATCATTGTTATATTGTTGTAAATACTTCTCAACATTTAATTTCTTTTTAATAACACGATCTTTTTTCAAACCATTAGAACTAATCATTAAATTATTTAACTTAGTACTAAGTTGTTCTTGATCATGTAATTTTTTTTGAACCGAACGTAAATAAACCGAAGTATCTAGTTTAGTAAAATAAAAATCAATCTTATTACGATTAGAAAAATAACCAAAACTATCTTGATAATAATTTAATTCTCTAATATATTTATCCTTAGTAAATTGATACAATAAATCTAAATCCTTAGCCTCACCCTTAAAAATCTTAATCCCAGATCTAATCGCTGTTCTTATCTTTGTACGATATTGTTTATTTAAGTTTTTAAATAACTGATGCTCCGATAAAGAAATATCAACAAAACCTTCAAAACGAGGCTTTAAAGATTCAAAAAAATTATTATATCCCAAATGATAATAACCATTTTGCTGTAAAAATTTATTAATATCCTCATAATTAGGTTTATCATAAGAAATTTGTTTTTTAAAATCAAATATCTTTCTAATAATTAAAGGATTAATCTTAACAGCCACAATATTATCTTTAGCCAAGAATTCTTTTAATAATTTTGTAAATTTAAAAACCAATTCAAAATCATCAAAATCAATTAAAAAACCCTTAGGAGCATAAGCATATTTAAATCTACCTTCTTTTTTAAGTAAAAGTAAACTAGCAGCAATTATAATTCCATTTTCTTCAAGTCCAATTAATAAACTATCATAACCATGATTATTCATAACAAAACCATACTCAGAAGACTGATAAAATGATTTTGAACTAAAATTCTCACTAAAATTATTAAATTCTTGATTTGTAAGTTGTCTTATTTGCATATTATTCACCACAACAATTATAACATTATTTAAGAAAAAAAAATAGTAGATACTATTTTTCAAAGAAAGAATTGCACATTGTATCCTCTTTATTAAAAGATTTATCTAAATTACTTTTAATAGTAACAACATTTAATAAACACTCATTATTCACAGCATCACAATTCACACAACTATCAACACTACAAATTATTCTACCCATAAAATCACCACTAATATTATTGACAAAAAAACAAATTATATACCCATATAAAATATAAAATTTAAGTGAAATATTAAAAAAATATTGACAACCTTATCAATATAGTGTATAAATTAGTATTGAAGGAAGGTGCATTTATGAATTTAGTAATCGTCGAATCCCCAAGTAAAAGCAAAACAATAGAAAAGTATTTAGGGAAAGACTATATAGTCTTATCATCTAAAGGACATATAAGAGATTTATCAACCAGAGGTAAACATGGATTAGGAGTTAATGTTGAAGAAGATTTCAAACCTGATTACATAACAATAAAAGGTAAATCAAAAATGGTAACAGAATTAAAAAAAGAAATAAAAAAATGTGAGAAAGTTTATCTAGCAACCGATCCTGATCGTGAAGGAGAAGCAATCTCATGGCATTTATATGATGCCTTAAACTTACCAGATAATTATGAAAGAATAGTTTTTAATGAAGTAACTAAAGAAGCAATATTAAACAGTTTCAACCACGCTCGAAAAATCGATATGGATTTAGTTAATTCCCAAGAAACAAGACGAATCCTAGATAGAATTATAGGATTTAGATTAAGTAAACTGATGCAAGCAAAAACAGACGGTAAATCAGCCGGAAGAGTACAATCAGTTGCCTTAAAATTAATCGTTGATAAAGAAAGAGAAATCGAAAAATTCATTCCCGAAGAATACTGGTCAATCAAAGGAATATTTAAAGACTTTGAAGCAGAACTATTTAATTTCAATCACAAAGATATCGAAATAAAAAACGAAGTAGAAGCAAAAGAAATTCTAAGCAAATTAACTAAATCGTTTAAAATAGATAATATCGATAAAAAAGATAAAAATAAAAAATCAAACCTACCATTTATAACATCAACGCTACAAAGAATGGCATCTAATAAATTAGGTTTTAATGCAAAAAAAACCATGTCAGTAGCTCAAAAATTATACGAAGGTATTGAACTAGCTAATGAGACAACAGGTTTAATAACATATATGAGAACTGACTCAACTAGATTATCAGATGAATTCATTAAACAAACATTTGGTTATATCAAAGGTAAATACGGTCAAGAATATATCGGAATAGTAAAACAAAGTAAAAAAACTGAAAACATTCAAGATGCTCACGAAGCAATCAGACCAACTAATATAAACAACACTCCAGAAAGTGTTAGACCATACCTAAAAGATGATGAGTTCAAATTATACCGTATGATTTACTACCGTGCCTTAGCTTCATTAATGGCTGACGCTAAAACAAATAACACCACAGTAATATTTGATAATAATAATTACCAATTCAAAACAACTGGACAAATCATAACATTTGATGGGTATTTAAAAGTTTATAAAGACTATGAAGATACTAAAGAAACAATCTTACCACCATTTGATGAATATGAAAGTAATATTATACCAGCCCAAGACATTGAAAGTAACCAGCACTTCACTAAACCACCAGCTAGATATTCAGAAGCTAAATTAATCGAAGAAATGGAAAAATTAGGAATTGGAAGACCAAGTACATACGCCTCAACAATGGATACTTTAAAAAATAGAAGTTACGTTGAAATATTAGAAAAAAGATTCCACCCAACCGAAACAGGAATTCAAATCACCGATAAATTACAAGAATGCTTTTCTCATATCATCAATGTTGAATACACAGCTAACATGGAAAATGATTTAGATAAAATAGCAACCGGTGATCAAGAATGGGTAGAAACACTAAAACAATTTTACGAACAATTTGATAAAGCTGTTTTAGAAGCATTCGAATTATTACCAAAAAAAGAACTAGTAAAAACAGGAGAAGTATGTCCTGAATGTGGTAATGAATTAGTAATAAGAAAAGGAAAATACGGACCATTTACAGCATGTAGTAATTTTCCAGAGTGTAAATACATAAAACAAGAACCACGTGAAGAAACAGAAATAATTGACTGCCCAAATTGTGATGGGAAAATAGTTGAAAAAAAATCAAAACGTGGCAAAATATTTTATGGGTGTAATAACTATCCAAAATGTAAAACTGCTTTTTGGGATAAACCTATAACAGAAAAATGTCCAAATTGTGAACATAACTTAACAGAAAAAAATAACAAAATAAAATGTTCAAATTGTGATTTTATTAAAGAAGATTAAAAATCTTCTTTTTTTTGACATTTTTTTAATCTTTAATAACTTATACTTTATTAAAGAAGGGAATGATTATGAAAAGAATAAAATTAAAAAAGAAAAGAAAAATAAGTTTTTTAATAATTGTAATTATAGTAATAACTCTTTATTTAATTTTGAAATTTTTATTAAATAATATAACATTTGAAAATTCTAATTCAACTTTTGTTACAAACTTATTAAATAACTCTAATGCTCACTTAAGTAATAAAATAAAAACCACCAGTCTCACCGATGAATTACTAGAAATTTTTAAAATTGACTTAAATAATCCAATAACCATCTTAGATAAAAACCATCTCGTTTATAAAGAACAAAATCAACCCCAGTTAATGTTTACATACATGAATAATCAAAATATTGTTTCACAACCGATCGTATATCTTTATAATACCCATCCCACCGAATATTACATCGGAGAATTTCAAAGTGAATATAATTTAAAACCAGGCGTATTAACCGCCACATATTTACTACAAGAAAAATTAAATTCAATGGGTATAAATACAATTGTTGAAGAAAACAACGTTTACAATCATTTAATTAACACCGGATTAAGTTATGATGATTCATATGAAGTTTCAAGAATGTTTTTAGAAGAAAAATTAAAACAATATCCAGACTTAAAATTAATCATCGATATTCATAGAGATGCAGTTAGTAAAGAAATAGTAACAACAACAATCAACGGAAAAAGTTACGCCAAAGTTATGCTGGTTATGAACACCACATTTCCAAATTACAATAAAGCCTTTGAATTAACTGACTTAATAGAAAATAATTATCCAACCCTAACAAGAAACGTATATGATAAGATATATCACTTTAATCAAGACTTAAACACCAATATATTCTTATTAGAACTAGGAGGAGATAAAAATACTTACGAAGAAGTTTTAAATACAGTCGATGCTTTAGCGCTAATAATAAAGGAGTATTTAAATGAATAAAAAGAAAATAAATAAAGTCCTAAAATTTTTATTATTCTCATTATTTGCAGTATTTCTAACAATTTTTTTAAGTAATGAATATGGCTATTACGAATATCAAAAAGCAAAACAAGTGACACTAACAGAAGAACAGATAAAAAAATTTGAAGAAGATGTCAGAAACGGAGAAGATATATCTATTGAAAATTACACAGTCGATATAAATAAAAATTACCAAACTAACTTATCAGAAATAGGGTTAAACATTTCTAATAACTTATCAAATATTGTCAAAGATTCAGTTGAAGGATTTTTTAATTCACTGTCAAAGTTTATAACATCATAAATTATTTTTACAAAAAAATAAAACAAATAAAAGAAAAAATATTTTTCTTTTTTTTATATAGAAATTTATAAAAAAAAGTGCTATAGTATAGATAGTAAGATATGCGGAGGTATTTGTATGAAAAAAGGATTTACATTAGTCGAGTTATTAGCAGTTTTAATTATTTTAGGAGTAATTATAGCTATAATAGTCCCTGTAACTAATAGTTTGATTAATAATTCTAAACAGTCAGCCTATGATCAACAGATAACAACATTGATAGACCAAGCTTTAAGATATTCAACTGAAAATAAACTAGGTTATGAAAATAACAAGTATAAAACTATTTCATTTGAACAATTAATGGATTCAGGACTAATTTCTGAATTACCAAATAATCCACTAACTGAAGGAAATTTAGAAGGTTGTATAATTTATACGTGGAAAGAAGAAAGACAACAATATGAATTTTTATATGATGATAATTGTGATCCTAGTGATGAAAATGAATTATATGGCATTAAAGTAGATTTAATAACAACTAAACAAGCTGTCAATGGATGGTACAATTCTGATTTAGAAGTACTAGTAGACACTAATGCCGATAGTTATAAATATTGTGTTGGTACTACAACTTGCAATCCAGATTTAGAAAGTGGTAGTATCGATATTACTACTAATGATATTCATACAGTCTGCGCGATAGGATATCGTGGAAATGAAACATCAGATGTAGTTTGTAAACAATTTAAATTAGATAAAATGTTACCAGTAATTACACCTATTACAGAACATGCAGAATTACCAGAAAATACTGAAATGTTCAGTAAAGAATTATTTACATATACAATTGGTATTAGTGGTGGAATAGTAACATGTGATCCTGTCAATACAAATAATTTAAGTGGGGGAAGACATAATATAACATGTACAGCAACTTCAACATCAGGTTTAAAAACAAGTGCTACCAAAGAAGTTAATATCCTTCACAAAAATGTTACAATAGCTTTTGAAACATCAAAAAATCCTATAAATGGTTGGTATAATGATGATTTAAGTGTGACTGTTAAAACTAACTCAGATGATTATATTTATTGTATTTCATCTGGTGAATGCGAACCTACTATCGAAAATAGTCCAATCAATTTAATCGAGAATGGTAATTATACAGTATGTGCTATAGCAAGTAACTCGATATATTCTTCAGAAAAATTATGTCAAGAATTTAAAATCGACAAACTAAAACCAGTCTTAACAGCAAAAGATGAGGACTATACAATTACAACAGGTACCAATTCTAATAGTGAAAATTTCTTTAATTCAGCATTTGGACCAGCTGGCGGAAGTATAACTTGTGATCCTGCAAATACTAGCTTTTTAGAAGCTGGAAATCAAACATTAACATGTACTGCAACAGGAACTAACGGACTAACAACAACAGCAACTAAATCAATAAAAGTAGTAAGCAATACAGTTAATTTGACTTTAAGTCCATCTAAAACAACAAGTAATGGCTGGGTAAATTCTGATTATGTAATAAACGTTAATCATACAGGTATATCATATAAATATTGTATTGGTACTGATTGTACACCTACACAAACAGGAACGATAAATATTAATACTAATGGAACCCACACTGTATGTGCGATAGCATCTAATGAACTAGTTAGTTCACAAAAAATTTGTGAAACATATAAACTAGATAAAACAAAACCAGTATTAACAGCAAAAACCGAAAGCTATACCATTACAAATGGTACAAGTAACTATAGTAAGAATTATTTTAATAACTCATTTGGTCCAGCGGGTGGAGTAGTAACATGTACTCCTGCTAACACTAATACTTTAGGAGTAGGAACACAAACACTATCTTGTACTGCAACAGGAAATAACGGTCTAAGAACAACTACTACAAAATCAATTAAGGTAGTAAGTAATACAGTAGATTTAACTCTAAGTCCATCAAAAACAACAAGTAATGGTTGGGTTAATTCTGATTATGTAATAAATGTTAATCATACAGGAATATCATATAAATACTGTGTTGGTTCAAATTGTACACCTACACAAACAGGAACAATAAATATTAATACTAATGGAACCCATACTGTATGTGCAATAGCATCAAATGAATTAGTTAGTTCACAAAAAGTGTGTGGAACCTACAAGTTAGATAAACAAGCCCCTACTATAAGTGCAAAAACTAGTACAGTCCCAATAATTGAAGGAACAAGTTCATTAGTAAAAGATTATTTTAATTATTCGTTTGGAGTTTCATCAGGAAATGTTAATTGTAATATTAACAATACAAGTGGATTAGAAATTGGAACTCATCAAGTAACATGTACAGCAACTGGAAATAACGCAAAAAACTCTAGTGCTATCATTGAATTTGATGTTTTAGCTCCTACAGTTGACTTAACCCTAACACCAACCAAAACAACAGCGAATGGATGGGTAAATACCGATTACCAAATCAATGTAAATCATTCAGGAACATCATATAGATATTGTTTTGGAGCAGGATGTACACCAAATCAAGAAGGAACATTCGAAGTTGATGTAGTAGATGGAAGTAAAACAGGAAAAATTGATATCAACACTAATGGAACTAATACATTATGTGTAATTGCTTCAAATGGTTTAGTAGATTCTCAAAAAGTATGTGGTATTTATAAATTGGATAAAACAACACCAGTGCTAACAGCAAAATCTACACCAACAGCAATTATCGTTGGTACAAATACCTATAGTAAGGATTATTTTAATAATTCATTTGGTCCAGCTGGTGGAGTAGTAACATGTACCCCAGCTAATACAAATACTTTAGGAGTAGGAACTCATACATTATCATGTACAGCAACAGGAAATAATGGATTAAAAACAACAACAACAAAATCATTAAAAGTTGTAAGTGATACGGTTTCAATCTCACTAACACCAACTAAAACAGCTGCAAGTGGTTGGGTAACATCAGATTATCAAATAAATGTAAATCATTCAGGAAATTCATATTTATACTGTTTAGGTGCGAATTGTACACCAAGCGCAACAGGAACAATAAATATCAATACATCAGGAACACATACAGTATGTGCAACAGCATCAAATGAATTAGTCACATCACAAAAAGTGTGTGGAACTTACAAATTAGATAAAACAGCACCTACCGCTACTAGTGTTAGTGTTAGCAATGTAAGTACTACAGGATTTGATGTATACATCTATGGAGTAACCGAAAATCACTCAGGAATAAATAGAATACAAGTGCCGACTTGGACAAACCATAATGGACAAGATGACTTAGCGACTAGTTGGCAAACAAATACATCAGTTAAAGCAACAAATCTAGGTGGCGGAACATATAAATATAGAGTCAATATATCATCGCATAATAACGAATCAGGAACATATAGTGTTCATGTTTATGGATATGATAGTGCAGGAAATTATGGTGTTTTAGGAACAACATCAGCTAATGTTCCAGTTGCTTTCTCTTACAGAGACTTCGCATATACTGGTGGAATTCAATCGTTTACGGTTCCGGTCACAGGAGTTTATAAACTAGAAGTATGGGGAGCACAAGGTGGAGGAGCAAAAAAATCAACAACTTCTGCTTATCAATCAATCGGAGGTTATGGCGGATATACTGCTGGAACAGTTCGATTAACCCAAGGTCATGTTTTATATATTGGTGTTGGTGGACAAGGTGGTATCGGATATACCGCTACAAACACCAATTTCGCTGGTCCATTTAATGGTGGTGGTGGTGGTTCTTACGCCATCCAATCATCAGGAACTTGGTGGTATGGAGGAGCTGGTGGTGGCGCCTCACATATAGCTTTAAATTACAACAGAGGAGAATTACATAACTATGCCAGCTATCCAGGTAATGTTTTAATCGTTGCCGGAGGTGGCGGAGGAGCTACAGCAGTAAATGGTTGGCAAAATGATGGTTCAGGTGCTGTTGGTGCTTGGAATGGTGGTAACGGTGGCGGTTACGTCGGAAGTGACGGAGTAGGAGTCGCACCTTATCGCGGAACAGGAGGAACTCAATCATCTGGTGGCGGTGGTTCTTATGCAGGAACTGGAACATTTGGCCATGGTGGAGATATAATCCCTTATCATCACACTGCCGGAGGTGGCGGTGGCTGGTATGGCGGCGGCGGCGGTTATGGACTCGGCGGCGGTGGCGGCGGTTCTAGTTATGTCGGCGGCGTTTCAGCAATATCAGTACAGTCAGGAGTTCGTGGCGGAGATGGTTATGCCAGAATAACTTTTGTAAGCTACTAATAAAAAAAGAGATTAAAGGAAGTTGAAAAACTTCTTTTTTTATAGACATCAAAAAAAATAAATGATATTATTATAAAGGATAAAATATTAGGAGGATTATATGCACATAAAAAAAGGATTCACATTAGTAGAGTTACTTGCAGTACTAATTATTTTAGGAGT
>CAYJJY010000050.1:0-10077 GCA_964370615.1 uncultured Muribaculaceae bacterium | reverse complement strand
AGCAGGAACAACAAGAGATGCAGTCGATTCTTTATTTACTTACCATGGACAAGAATTCACAGTAATCGATACAGCTGGAATGAGAAAAAAAGGTCGTATTTATGAAACTGTGGAAAAGTATAGTTTATTAAGAAGTTTAAAAGCAATTGATCGTAGTGATGTATGTTTACTTGTTATTGATGCCGTTGAAGGAATAATAGAACATGATAAACATATTGCTGGATATGCTTTAAATGCAGGTAGACCAGTAGTAATAGTAGTTAACAAATGGGATACAGTAGAAGATAAAGATGAAAGTATGAAAAAGTTTGTAAAAGATATAAGAGCTAACTTCCAATTCATGACTTATGCACCAATAGTATTCTTATCAGCTCTTACAAGAAAAAGAATTCACACATTAATACCACAAATATTAAAATGTCATGAAAATAGTATGCGTCAAATAGCAACTAGTCTTTTAAATAATGTCATTACAGATGCATATCAATTACACAATCCACCTTCATATAAAGGTAAACGATTAAAAATATATTTCTGTAATCAAGTAGCAAATAAACCACCAACTTTTAATATTCAAGTTAACAGTAAAGGTTTAATTCACTTTTCATATGAAAGATATTTAGAAAATAAAATCAGAGAATCTTTCGATTTTGAAGGAACACCAATTGTGTTACAATTCAAAAACAAAGGTGAACAAGAATTATAATAATTTAGAAAAAATAGAATTATAACACATCTAATTAATAAACATATAATATACTGAGGTGTATATATGAAATTTACAGATAACTTTTTTAAAAAAGTAGAAAATAAAACTAATGTTGGAAAAGATACAATTTTACAATTAGCGCAAAAACTTCAACAATCAAATTTGAAAGATGAAGGAACATTAAGAGAAGTAATTCAACAGCTAGGTAAAATGACAGGGAAAGAAATTCCTAAAGATAAAGAAGATAAAATCATATCCACAGTAGTAAACGATAATGTTCCAAAAGATATAGGAAAAATGTTTTAAAATAGCTTAATGCTATTTTTTTTCATATTAAAACATCTAAAACATATATTTAAATGAAAGAAAGTAGGTTAAGAATGGAAAAATTAGAGATTATTAAAAGTATTACTGAAAGAACAGGTGGCGAAATTTATTTAGGAGTAGTAGGAGCAGTACGTACAGGGAAATCAACATTTATTAAAAAAGTAATAGAAAATTTAGTAGTACCTAACATTGAAGACGAATACGAAAAAAAACGATGTCTAGATGAAATACCTCAATCTGCTCAAGGAAAAACAATAATGACAACAGAACCAAAATTTGTACCAAGTAATGCAGCAAAAATAAAAATAGAAGATTTTAACGCCAGTGTTAAATTAATAGATTGTGTTGGCTACATCATTCCTGAAGCAAAAGGATATGAAGATGAAAATGGCCCAAGAAGAGTTAAAACCCCATGGTATGATGAAGAAATACCATTTGTGGAAGCAGCAGAAATTGGAACGGAAAAAGTAATAAAAGATCACTCAACAATCGGAATCGTGGTTACAACGGACGGTTCAATAGGAGAAATAGACAGAAAAAGTTATATTGATGCCGAACAAAGAGTTATAAATGAATTAAAGGAAATAGGAAAACCTTTTATAGTAATTTTAAATTCTGTACATCCAATGCTTCCAGAAACAGATAAATTAGCAGATGAATTAAGAAATGAATATAATGTACCGGTTATGCCAATCAGTATTGAAAACATGACAGAAAGAGATTTATATGCAATCTTAAAAGAAGCATTATATGAATTTCCTGTTGTAGAAGTTAATGTGAAAATGCCAGAATGGATAGCTTGTTTAGCGCCTACTCATTGGTTAAAACAAATATATATTGATAAAATAAAAGAAAGTGTAGTAGAAGTAGATAAATTAAAAGATATTGAATACATTACAGGTCATTTTTTAAATTGTGAGTATATAAGTAAAGCATATCTTTCTGATGTAAACACCTCAACCGGAGAAGTAACAGTAACACTAAATGCCCCAGTAGAACTTTATAACACAATTTTAAAAGATATAATAGGTATAGATGTAACGTCAAAAGCAGATTTGCTATCACTATTTCAAGATTACAATGAAGCAAAACAAGAATACGATCAAATAAAAGCAGCTTTAAAAATGGTAAAACAAACAGGTTATGGAGTAGCCAATCCAACACTATCAGACATGAAATTAGATAACCCTGAAATTATAAAACAAGGTAGTAGATATGGAATAAAATTAAAAGCAGTAGCGCCTTCAATTCATATGATAAGAGTAGATGTAGAATCAACATTCGAACCAATTATAGGAAGCGAATTACAAAGTAAGGAACTAATCAATTATTTAATGAAAGATTATGATGTTAATCCAAACAATATATGGAAAAGTGAAATATTCGGAAGAAGTCTAGATGTGATAGTAAAAGAAGGAATACAAGCCAAACTCTCACTAACACCAGAAAATGCTAGATATAAATTACAACAAACATTATCTAAATTAGTAAATAAAGGTTCAGGGAATTTATTTGCAGTAGTATTATAAACAAGTTAAAACTTGTTTTTAATTTGACAGGATGCACTTATTGTGCTAATATAAAACTCAAATTTAATAACTGGGGGAAAATATATGGAAAGTTACAAAGAACAAAATAAAGTTCAAAATACAACAAAACAGATGCAACAAAGAGTAATTGAGAAGATGGCAGAAAAATTAAGCGAATTTGGAGTGAAAAAACTTCAAATAACAACAATAGGTAACTCGATTTCTAATGGTTATTCAACAACAAGAGAAACAAAGCCTTTTTTAGAAAGAATTGAAAATTTTGAAAAAATATTAACAGCTCATGATATAGAATTAGAAAAAAACAATTTTTCTCGTATGAGGAATAATGATGATAGTAAAATATTAGGGTGGTTAAATAAAAACATTACTCAAAAAGAAATAAATGAAATTAATCGTCATGATTATATGGATCCAGAAAAAAAATGTAATACAATAAATCTAACTAATAAGCAAATTTTTGAATACTATCCGTTAGAAAGTGAAAAAACAATTAAAGAAGCAATATTTAATAATGAAGAAAATATTGCTAATTTAGTTATATATAACGGAGGAACTGGACACTTTTTAAATCAAATATCAAGAGGTGGAACTACCAAACAAATTTTAAACATTAGAGATTTAAAAGATAGTCATAATTTGTTTAATATTTTACAAATTATAAATAGCAATAATATAAAAAATAATTCTACAACTCAAGTTATGGCATGCGGAATGCCAAATTTATTAGGTATGAACTTAACCGAAATATTTAACAAAAAAATAAAAAAAACAGCCCAATATTTTCCAAATACAACTTATGTTAATCCAGTTTTTTGTGATTATTGGTTTTATGATTTTAAAAAGAAAAAATATGTTTTAGATTCACATTATAATCCAGAACAATATACTCAAATGGCTAATAATGTATTGACCGAATATACAAATAATTTTGTTAATAGAAAAAGTTTAATTAAACTAGATAAGTTTTTAAAAGAAATATCAGACATCCTTGAATTTAATGGAAATAAATATACAAATGAACAAGTAATTAATATGATAGAAGATTTTTTAAAAAAATTATCATGGGAAGATACAGAAAATTTTGAAAAAGATATTATTCGTTATTTAGAAAAAAGTTTCCCCGATGATTACTATAGTATAGGAAAAAACAATTTCAATACTGCTTTGAAAAAAATTCAATTACAAAGAAAATAGTGATTCTAAAAACATTTTTTATAGTAACATATACTTTTTATTAATTATGACATTTGATTATTTTTAAAATAAATTACATAAAGACTGCATAATTCCGACCACATATTTTATATGTTAAATAATTTAAATACCTCTTATTTTGCTTATATTTATACAAAATAGTTACAATTATAATATCATAATACCTATAAAGTTTATGAAGACAGAAATAGAAGTATAAAAATGTCAAAATTGTTTATTTATAAGGAGTTTTTATGATATTTCAATGAAAACTCTTGATTTCACTAAAAAAAAGTGGTATTCTTAAATTGTAAGAGAGATAACTTACATATATACAATAGGAGGTTAATTATATGACAAAACAAGATTTAGTAAATTTTATAGCAGAAGAAACAGGATTTTCAAAAGCTGATGCAACACGCGCTGTAGACGCTTTTATGAAAGGAATCGTTGAAGGTTTAAATAAAGAAGAAAAAGTTACTTTAACTGGATTCTTAACATTCGTTAAAAAATTCAAACCTGAATCAAAAGGGCGTAACCCAAGAACTGGTGAAGATGTTGTAATTGCTGCAAGAAACGTTGTTACAATTAAAGCTGGAGCTAAATTAAAAGACGCTTTAAACTAAGGATTAATAATCCTTTTTTTGTTTGAAAAATAAAAATTAAATGATATAATTAAAATAGGTGATAATATGCTATATGAAAAAGCAAAAAAAATACTTAATAAATTCGAAGTAAATAATTATCAAGCATACATAGTAGGTGGATTTTGTCGCGACAGATACTTAAAAAAAGAATCATATGATATAGACATTACAACAAATGCTACTCCAAATCAAATAAAAAAAATATTTCAAAATCAAGTAATAAAAGAAAGTGAATTTGGAAATATTACTATAATAGAAGAAGAACAGAAATACGAAATTACGACCTTTAGAAAAGAAACAGATTATAAAAATAATCGTCACCCTAAAAAAATAACATTTGTAAAAACATTAGAAGAAGATTTAAAAAGAAGAGATTTTACAATGAATGCATTATGCTTAAATAGTAAAAATGAATATATAGATATTTTAAATAGCAGAAATGATATCAAAAAAAATATTATTAAATGTATAGGAAATTGCGATAAAAAAATAAAAGAAGATAGCTTAAGAATATTAAGAGCGATAAGATTTGCCACAATTTTAAATTTCAAATTAGAAGAAGAACTGATCAAATCAATTATTAAATATAAAAAAAATTTAAATACCCTTTCAAATACTAGAAAAAAAGAAGAATTAGATAAAATATTTAAACACCCCAATAGGGAATACGGAATAAATATCATTAAAAAATTAGAATTAGAACAATATTTAAACATAAATTTTTATGAGGTTAAAATGAGCGAAAACTATTTAATAATTTGGTCACAAATGAATTATGAAAACTTTAACTTCACAAAAAAAGAAAAAACCATATTAGATAAAATAAAAGAATTGAAGCAACAAGATTTGTTAAACCAGGAAACACTTTATTACAATGATTTAGAATTAATACTAGAAATAGCACCACTAGTAAACGTTGACCCAAAAAAAATAAAAGAAAATTATAATAAACTAGTAATAAAACAAAAAGAAGAGATAAAAGTAAATATCGATTCCATAAAAACTAAATTTCAAGTTCCTTATGAAATAGCTCATAGCTTAATTAGTAAAATAGAAAAAGAAATAGTTAATAACAAATTAAATAATGATTTAGAAGAAATCAATAATTATATAAAAGGAGAGATACAATGAAACCAATAATATTATGTATTTTAGACGGTGTAGGAATTACAAATAAAAAAGAAGGAAATGCATTTTTAAAAGCTGATACAAAATGTTTAGATTATTTATTTAAAACCTACCCTCATAAAGAATTAGAAGCAAGTGGAAAATTAGTAGGTCTACCAGAAGGTCAAATGGGAAACTCTGAAGTAGGACACTCAAACATTGGAGCAGGAAGAATAGTTTATCAAGCAATAGAAATGATTAATAATCAAATTGAAACTAATGAATTTTTCACTAATAAAAATATTATTAATATATTAAATTATGTAAAAGAAAACAAAGTTAAACTACATTTGATGGGACTAGTAAGTGATGGTGGAGTTCACAGTAGTATGGGTCATATCAAAGCTTTAATAAAAATGGCTCAAGAAAGTGAAATAAAACCAAATATTCATGTTTTCACAGATGGAAGAGACACATACAAAGAAAGTGCTTTAGAGTACATAAACCAATTTGATAAAGATTTAATCGCAAGTATTTCAGGAAGATACTATGCAATGGATAGGGATAACAATTACGACCGCATAAAAAAAGCATACGATATGTTAACAGGAAAAATAAAACCAAGCGAAAAAGATTATACAACTATAATAAAAGAATCATATCAAAATAATATAAGCGATGAATTTATAGAACCTACTCTAATAAAAGAAGAAGGAAAAATTGAAAAAAACGATGCCGTTATATTTTTCAACTTCAGACCAGACCGCGTTAGAGAATTAGGAAAAGCCTTAACTAACAATAATTTCACTGAATTCGAAAGAGAATTCTTAAATATAAATATGATGACACTTATGCCAGTAAGTAATGAAGTCATCTGCACTAATGCCTTTGAACTGAATAACTTAAGTAATACATTAGGTGAAGTTGTAGCAGATAATAATTTAAAACAATTAAGAATAGCAGAAACAGAAAAATATGCACATGTCACATATTTCTTAGATGGTGGAAAAGAATTAGAATTAAAAAATTGTGATAGATTACTAATTCCATCACCAAAAGTAGCTACATATGATTTAAAACCAGAAATGTCAGCCAATAAAATAACAGAAGAAATATTAAAAGTAATGAATAATTACGACTTAATAATACTAAATTTTGCTAATGGTGACATGGTTGGACACACAGGAAATCTTGATGCAGCCATCAAAGCTGTGGAAACATTAGATAAATGTGTTGAAAAAATATACGAAAATTTAGAAGGAACATTAATAATTACAGCAGATCATGGTAACTGTGAAGAAATGATAGACGAAAATAGCAACATATTAACAAGTCATACCACAAATAAAGTTCCATTTCTAATCACAAAAGACTATAACTTACAAGATGGGAAATTAGCAGATATTGCCCCAACTATACTAAATCTTTTAAATATAGAAATACCAAAAGAAATGACAGGACAAAATCTGATAAAAAATTAAAAATAAATAATCAAAATATAAAAAAAGTGTTAACACTTTTTTTTTGTATAAAACCCGACAATTATTGTTTTTCAAGGCGAAAATGTGTTAAAATACATATAGGTGATTTATATGAAAGAAACAAGAACTAGATTCGCACCCTCACCAACAGGGTTTATGCACGTTGGAAATTTAAGAACAGCTATTTTTGAATATTTAGTAGCAAAAAAAGAAAAAGGAAAATTCATTTTAAGAATAGAAGATACAGATCAATCTAGAAAAGTAGATGGAGCAGTAGAATTCATATATAATACATTAAATATATGTAATATGAACATTGATGAAGGACCAAATAATCAAGGAAAATTTGGGCCATACTCTCAAAGTGAACGTTTAGAAATATATAAAGAATACGCTTTTAAATTAGTAGAAATGAAAAAAGCTTATATTTGTTTTTGTAATGAAGAACGACTAGAAATTTTAAGAGAAGAAGCTAAAGATAATAAAGTTGCTTTCATGTATGATGGTTTATGTAAAAATTTAACACAAGAAGAAATAGATGAAAAAATAAAAAATGGTGAAAAATACGTTATCAGACAAGCAATGCCAAAAACAGGTGAAACAGTATATGAAGATATGGTATACGGAAAAATAAAAGTAGAAAATAAATTATTAGAAGACCAAATCTTACTTAAAAGTGATGGTTATCCAACATATAATTTTGCTAACGTAATAGATGATCATTTAATGGAAATCACACACGTTATCAGAGGAAACGAGTATGTAATGTCAACACCAAAATACAACTTATTATATGATGCCTTTGGTTGGGATAAACCAATATATATCCACGTATCAATGGTACTAGGAAGTGATGGCCAAAAACTTAGTAAAAGAAATGGTGATGCATCATTTATGGATTTATATAATGAAGGTTACTTACCACAAGCAATTATTAATTACTTAGTAATGCTAGGATGGACACCAAAAGATAATAAAGAAATATTTTCCATGGAAGAATTAATAACAGAATTCGACCCAGCACGTATTTCGAAATCCCCAGCAATTTTTGATATTAAAAAATTAAATTGGGTTAATGCTCACTATATAAAAAACTTAAGTTTAGATGAACTTTATCAAATAACAGTACCACATTTAGAAAAAGCTTACGACTTAACACAAAAAACAGATGAGTGGAAAAAACATTTAATAAAAATATATCAAAATCACATTAGTTTCGGAAAAGAAATTGTTGAAGTAACTGATTTATTCTTCAATGAAAACATTACATTAGGATCAGAAGAACTAGAATTCATGGCTTCAGAAGGAATAGAAAATACCATTAAAGTGTTTAAAGATGAAATAAATAATATTACAGATTGGACTGTAGAAAATATTCAACAAGCCATTAATAATGTTAAGGAAAAAGCTTTAGTAAAAGGAAAAATGTTATTTATGCCAATTAGAATTCAAACATCAGGATTGATGCATGGACCAGAATTACCAGATACAATTTATTTAATTGGGAAGGAAACAATTTTAGCGCGATGTTCAAAATAGGAAATATCGAAATAAAAAATCCAATTATTTTAGCCCCTATGGCTGGAATTAGTAATTCAGCTTACCGAAAAATAGCCAAAGAAATGGGCGCTGGATTAGTTGTATGCGAAATGGTAAGTGATAAAGCACTATATTATAAAAGTCAAAAAACTATCGACATGCTTCACATGGAAGAAAGTGAAAGACCAATATCACAACAAATATTTGGCAGCGACAAAGAAACTTTTGTTTATGCCGCTAAATACATTTGTGAAAATATGAAACCTGATATAATAGATATTAATATGGGTTGTCCGGTTCCAAAAGTAGCGGTTAGAGCACAAGCTGGAAGTGCCTTGTTAAAAAGTCCTGAAAAAGTAAAAGAAATAGTAAAAGCAGTTGTTGAAGCAGTAAGTATCCCAGTAACAGTTAAAATTAGAAGTGGTTGGGATTTCAATAATATAAATGCAGTAGAAATAGCTAAAATATGTGAAGAAGCTGGAGCAAGTGCTATTACAATTCACGGAAGAACAAGATCACAAGGATATTCAGGAACAGCAGATTGGTCAATTATAAGAAAAGTAAAAGAAAGTGTAACCATACCTGTTATCGGTAATGGTGATGTCACAAAAAAAGAAGATGCCAAAAGAATGATGGATGAAACAAAATGTGACGGTGTAATGATAGGAAGAGGATTATTAGGTAATCCTTGGTTAATAAAAGAAAGCCTAGAATACTTAAATAATCAAGAAAGTAAAGAAGTAACTTTACAACAACGATTAGATATGATAAAAAAACATGCATCATATCTAATGCAATTCAAAGATGAAAAAACAGCAATGTTAGAAATGAGAACCATGACAGCTTATTATTTAAAGGATATAAAAAATGCTAAAAAATTAAAACCACTCTTCATGAAGATAAACACTTATCACGAATTAGAAGAATTAATAAAAGAGGTATTTAATGAAAACTAAAAGAATCTTAGCCTATATAGTTGATACTTTAATTATAATGGCTATATCATATCTAATTATAATTATATTAGGTGACACATCTAATCAACAAAATATAGTAACAATAAACGAACAACTATTAAATAATGAAATAAGTATAAGTACATTTTTTAAAGAATATGCACATTTAACATATCAAAATGATACCAGTAACTTAGTACCAAATATGATAAATGTGATTATTATTATGGCATTATTTATATTAATTCCATTAATCACTAAAGGTCAAACTATAGGATTAAAAATATTTAATTTAAGAATAAATTATACTAAGACAAAACAACTATTTTCAAGAGCATTATTATTAAATGGTTTGGCTTATATTATTATATCAATCTTAAGTTTATTAGTTTTTAATAATATAATTTATATGATATTGATTACAGTTTTCTTACTACTCCAAATAATATTATTAATAATAAATGTCATATCATTTAACAAACAAGATAATATTACACTAATAGATAAAATAACAAATAGTAGAATTGAGGAAAAAATATGAGAGAATTTTCAGAACAAGAATTAGTT
>CAYJJY010000049.1:0-10942 GCA_964370615.1 uncultured Muribaculaceae bacterium | reverse complement strand
AACCTTTGTCATAGCAAGCACTGAATTTGTCCTCCCAACAAATTCTAATATAGGGCGCAATCCCTAAAATCCTTTATATAATACTTATTTAACAAATACCACATAATTATGATATACTATAAGTGCGGAGGTTTTTATGATAAAAAAAATAGAATCTAATGATAGTATTTTTACTAGTAAAGATTATAAAAAAGATATAGTATCTTTTAGTTTACTTGAACATATAAGGAAAAATCCATATTTATTAGAAAGTGATGGGAAAAATTGTATAATTGGAATATCAGATCCTAAATTTCCAGTTTGGATTTGGAACTATGATGATATAAAAGAAAAAGATCTAGATTTTTTATGTGAATATTTACTTGAAAATTATGGAAATAATAGAAGTTCATTTAAATTTGTTTCGAAAAAGACTTTAGCTAATTCTTTAATTAAATTATTTCAAAACCAATTTAATGCCGACTATATTAAAACTTCAATGCAATCTTTTGTAAACAAAAAAGTTATACCTGCAAAAAACACTACTGTGATTATTGAACAACCATCAATTAATGACATTGAAGAAATATCAATCTGTTTTTCAGAATTTGTTAAAGACTGTTATAGCAAAGAAACTAATTTTAAAGAATATCTAGACTATGCAAAAGAACTTATTGAAAATAAAAAAATATACATTATAAAACAAGATGAAAAAATAGTAGCAATGGCCGATTGTTCAAAAGAATATGATGATTATGCATCTATTGCTTATGTATATACAAAACCAGAATACAGAGGAAATGGTTTTGCTTCTGCTCTTGCTGCTCATCTCAGTGAAAAAATAATTGAAAAAGGAAAGTTGCCTTTACTATACACTGACCTTTCTAATCCCGCTTCTAATAAAGCATATTTAAATGTTGGTTTTGAAGAACAAGGTATGATAGATGAAGTTGAATTGACTTGGAAATGTTAACACTAGTAGTTTTCTTTTTTTTAGTTGCAACCAAAGCTATATTACTGTATAATTAACTTATCTAGGAACATAGTTCGTGATTTGTTAAGAAAACGCTCCAATGAAATACAAACTAACCAATTGGTTAGTTTTTTTTTGGAACGAAGTTTAATTTAATAACTTAGTTGAAATTTTATTAGTTCGACTTTTCAATTTATAAAAAAGTTATTTATTATTTTTAAGGTAATAATGACAAAAGACTATTGTTTATAATAATATTTTAAATGTTATGGTGCTATAAATTCTCCTGTACCACCATTACTAATAAAGATATCGTTAATTATATCCCAATAACCAACTTCACCTATGTTTGTGCCTTCAATTATTTCTGCTGGAATGTAGTATCTAAGTACTTCATTAGTAGCTGCATTGGTTATTTTAATGTGTTTAATAGAACCTATAAAATGTCTATTATCAGGACCTGTGCTGTAACCACCAGTAGCGCCACCAATTCTTATTTCTGTTTCATATTCAGCAGGAATTAGTAATCCACCGTTTACTGTATAATTATAAGTTCCAATTGTGTGTTTAAATCTTGAAAAATAAAGTGGATACCAAGTATTTAGGGATATTTTAGGTGATTTAGCTGATGTAATTGCACCATATCCATTATAGACACCATAATTTCCATTAAAGACTCCTAGAGTGTAGTTTCCTGTAACTCTTCCGGAAATAATCCAACCACCTACACTAGAATCAGTGTGATTATAGTTAAATGCAGTTTGATTAAATTCTGTTTCAAATATGTAGTCGCCTGTATTTGATAGGCCTGTATTAATATATTCATATCCAGAAAATATCACGTAATCTAAATTTTTATAAGTTATTCTTTCAAATGTATAATTTAAGTTTAAGTTTAAATATTTGCTGGTAGCACTATAAAATTTATATGAGAAGGATATTTCTATTTCAGTTATGCTTTTTGGGTGAAAATAAATTAGTTCTTTATCTTTTATTTCATAATTTATAGCAGGGTTACTATTTAATAGTTCTTCGATTTTATCTAGGTGATAATAATTATTGGTATTATTGGTTACTTCTATAATTAATTTAATTGTTGAGTTTTCGTTAGGTAGAGTTACACTGGTATTTGTTGTGTTATCTGTGAAGATTGGATTGTAAGTTAAGTAACCGTCATTTTCAGATGATGAAATTGTTATGTTAGTAATCTTAATATCATATAAAGTTTCAACAACAGCTTCACCACTTATTGTTACGTTTGTATTGAGTGCAGAGTAACCAATGCTTATAAAAAATATACTTGTAATTATTATTATGGTTGTAGCAATTTTCATATTTCACCTTCTATTATGTGTGTAATTTTAGATAAGTATAATTGTTATTTTTAATTTTTTATTGAAAATATTATTAATATTAGTATGGATATAAGTTAGAAATTTTATTAAAATATCTTTGTAGTAAACTGAAGTGTTTTTATGGTGAAATTGATGTAAGTTTTAATTTTTTTTGATATAATATATATGTAAGGGTAGTGATGTGATGAAAAATGTACAAAATGATAAGAAAAAAAAGTTTATCTTTATTATAATATTGTTATTTATTTTAATTTTGTTGTTTTTAATTTTTAGAGGTAGAGGTTATTTTCCTAAGGATTTATATAATTATATAACAGCAAATAATATTTCTGAAGGTAATATTTCAGAGGAATTTTTAAGAGAAAATGGTTTATATGATGATAGTTTTGTTTGTGAAACTATTTATTATTCTGATGGTGTGATTGAATTTAGTGATTGTGTAATTGAAGATAGTGAGGAAAATTATTGTGTTTATGAGGATGATGAGTTAAGTTGTTTTTATAAATCTGATGTTTCTGATTTTGAAATTGTTACTGTGATACCTAATTTAAATTACAACACTGATCAAACTTTTGTTTTTGAGTTTAATGAGAATAGTAGTTTAGATATTGGTGGTGTTAAATACTGTGTGACAACTGATGATATTTGTACGCCATTAATTGATTACAACGGTGGAATTGATATAACTACTGAGAGTTTAACTAATAAGGTTTGTTTTCAATCTAGTTATATGGATGGTTCTAGTAGTGAGGTAGTTTGTACTGAAAATATTGTTCTTGATAAAACAGCTCCTAATATCGAGAGTTTAATTAGTAATGGGGAGGTTTTAGGTAGTAATTGGTATAATTATTTAGTTAATATTGATGAAGCTATTGTTAATGATAATTTAACTGGTGTTAAGGAAGTTATTATTGATGAAAATATTAAGGATGGTATTAATGTTGTTACTGTAACTGCTTATGATAATGCTTCTAATGAAAGTATTAAAGAGTTTACTGTTAAGGTTGATACTAAAAAGCCTGTTGTTGGTTCTATTATTATTGATGGTGAACTTGGTTTAAATGGTTGGTATACATCTGTTTTAAATATTTCTAAAATTGATGGTAGTGATTCTTTATCTGGTCATAACAAATCTGTTTTAAATTATAGTTTTTTAGGTGATACTAGTTTTACTAATATTATTTTAACCACTTATGATAATGCTTTAAATTCTAGTAGTACTAGTTTATCTGTTAAGGTTGATAGTGTTAAACCGACTATTCATGGGATTGCTGATGTGGTGATTGATATGAATGCTGATATTGATTTATTAGATGGTGTTAGTGCTAGTGATGCTACTTCTTTAGTAGCTGGTGATGTTGAGATTGTTGAAAATAATTTAGATGTTACTAAAGCTGGTGAATATTTTGTAACTTATCAGGTAAGTGATAATGCAGGTAATGTGGAAACTGTTGTTAGAAAGATTGTTGTTGAGTCTAATATACCTGAGGTTTTATTTTCTGTAGATGATTCTATTTTTAATAATGGTTATAGTAAAGATAATATTGTTGTTGATGTTACTTTAATTGAAAATAATAATAATATTGATAGTATTTTATATTGTACTACTACTAGTATTTGTGAACCTAATCTTGAATTAGGTAGTGATAAGAAGGTGTTATTAGAAACTGAATCTGATTCTAATAAAGTGTGTATTAAAGTACTTTATGGAGATTCTGTTACTATTTGTAGTGATAGTTATAAAATTGATAAAACTGGACCTATTATTAATGATTTAATTATTGATGGTGATGAAGGTAATAATGGTTGGTATAAATCTTATATTGAATTAGAAACTAATGGTGGTAGTGATAATTTATCGGGGATAAAAGATATTACTATTAGTAAAAGTGTGATTGATTATGATACTGCTTTAGAGGTTATTACTGTTACTGCTTATGATAATGCTGGTAACGTTAGTACAAAGAATATTGAATTTAAAGTTGATACTGTTGCTCCTGTTATAGGTGATTATGTAGTTACTGGTACTAAGGGTTTAAATAATTATTATATAACTGATGTAAGTGTTAGTGGTTTAAATGCTATTGATAGTTTATCTGGAATATCATCGGTTAGTTCTAATTATGATGTGTTTACTTTTGATACTGTTTTAAGTGATATTATTATTACAGCTGTTGATAATGCTGGTAATGTTTCTGTAGTTAGGGAAAGTATTAAAATTGATAAAACGGCTCCGGTTGTACTTGATTATGATATAACTGAAAAAGTTGATGAAGATTGGCATAAAACGGTTGTAATTGTTGATAATATTGTGGCTAGTGATAGTATTTCTGGTGTTAATCAAAATGTTGTAAGTAATTTGGAATATAAAGTTTTAACTGAAACAGCAGGAGAATATATTGAAATTCAAGTGGATGATTTAGCTGGTAATAGGTATACAGAACGTGTTAAGGTTAAGGTTGATTTAACGCCACCGGTATCAGGGAATATTATCTTAGATGGTGTTTTAGGTAGTGATGGTTGGTACAATTCTGATGTAACTGTTACAACTACTGAAGGTAGTGATAATTTATCGGGGATTAAATCTTCAGAGATTAGTTTGGATTTTTTAACTGGTGTTCAATTAGAGACTACTGTTTATTTAACAACAACTGATAATGCAGGGCATGAAGTTGATACTTCAAAAGATGTTAAAATAGATAAAATTGTACCTGAGGTTGGAACGATTGTTCCTAGTGGTACTTTAGGTTTAAATGGTTGGTACATATCTGATGTTATAATTGGTAAAACTGATGGTATTGATAGTGGTTCTGGACATGGTAGTACTACTGTTGATATATTAGGTATTACTGATAATACAGTGGGTACTACAGTAACTATTACAACAACAGATAAATCTGGATTAAAAGCTACTTATTCAGAAATATTTAAAGTTGATAAATTTGTTCCAACTATTGTAAAAAATGGGGATATTACTGTTGAAAAAGGGACTAGTGTTGATTTAACTACTAAGTTTACTTCGACATTTGGTGTATCTACTGGTACTACTGTTTGTGATGTAACTGATACTTCTAGTTTAGATATTGGGGTATATGATGTTACTTGTACTGTAACTTCAGTTGCTGGTTTATCATCTTTTATATCTACTACTTTTGAGGTTGTTCAAACTTATGAAGCATTGGAATATATTGAGAGTTTCGGTGATGAATATATAGAAACTGGACTTATGAACACTGGTGATTATATTATTGAAGATGAATTCTTAATTACTGATTTAGGTGTTGGTAACAGTACTGGTTCATGGATAGTTGGTGGAAGAATGAATCCTAATTATTCGTTTGGGGTATTTGCTAATAATACACAAGTAATTGCTGCCTATGGAAGTTTAACTAAAACACTTCTTCCAGGAATAAAAGAAAATGTTTGGTATACAATGTATTTTTCTAGATTTGAGCTTAATATAGGTGGTAGAAATTATGTTGTACCGGGGCAATTATTAATTCCAAAAGATTATGAAGCTGAAGTTATAATTGGTGGAAATTTACTTGCTTATGATGGTGTTTCTAGAGATAATAGAAATATGGTTGGTAAGAGAAAATATTTTAAAATTAGTGATGCTAATACGGGTGAGTTGTTAAGACATTATATACCAGCTAAATTAATTGGAACAGGTGAGATTGGTATGTGGGAACTTGTTGAAGGTAAATTTTATGGTAATGATGGTAGTGGAGAGTTTACTGCGTCATAAAGTGTAATAAAAAAAGGTTATTTTATAAACCTTTTTTTATTGTCCTGTTATAGTACCTGTACCGGCATTTTCATAAAAAACATCATTTATGACATCCCAATATCCAAATTTACCTGTGTTTTCTCCTTCGGTTATTTTTGCTGGAACAAAGTATCTTAGTACTTCGTTGTTAGTTGCATCGGTTATTTTGAAATTTTTAATATTACCAATGAAATGTCTAATGTCTGGGGTATTATTGTAATTTATTGTAGCCCCTGCTATTAAAATGGTTCTTGCTTGTGATTCTGGTAGTAGTTTTTTACCGTACACTGTGTAAGAAATATTATTTACATAAAATAATGTTCTTGAGTAATAAATTGAGTACCATGAATTTAAATTTGCTTTTGGGTAACCAGTGCTTGTTGCTGCTCCATATCCATTAAATATTGCGGCTTTACCACTGAAGACTCCTAATGAGTAACTGTAATGACTTCTTCCGTTGAATACCCATCCTCCATCAGAGGCTGTTAGTGCTGTTTGCATGAAGTCGGTTTCAAAGATATAATCGCCAGTATTTAAAACTCCGGTATCGATAAATTCATTCCCACTAAAAGTTAGGTATTCTAGTTTTTCATATATTATATCTTCAAATAAATAATCTAAATTAATTGTGGTATCAGTGTTTTCGTTTATTGGGGTGTTATAGTAAAATGTAATTTCCATATTAACAACACTTCGTTCTTTGAAGTATAAAATATCTTTATCTTTTATTTCGTATGTTATGTTGGTGTTTGAATTTATAGTTTGTGTTATTTTATCTAGGTGGTAATAGTTATTTGTTGTGTTTGTGACTTCAATTATTAAAGTTATTGTTGAATTTTGATTAGGTAGTGTTATACCTATATTAGTATTTGTATCTGTGAAGGTAGGGTTATATGTTACTGAGGCATTGTTTTCTGATGATTTAATATATATATTAGTTATTCTTATACTTGCATCAGTTCTGATTGTTGCTTCACCACTTATTGTTAAGTTTGTATTAAGGGCAGCATATCCAATACTAATTAGGGTTATGCTTAGTAATATCGTGAATGTTAATGCTAGTTTCATATATCCTCCTTTCATTACTTATGTATTTCTTTAATTATTATACCTTAAGTTGTTATAAAATTCAATTAATTGTATTTATGGTAAAAAAATTGATTTTCGGTTTATTTTTTTGGGGTAAATATGATATAATTAATGACGATAAGGTAGTGAGAAAATGACTGAAGAGAAAAAAAAGAAAAAGAAGTTTATTTTTATAATATTGATTTTGATTTTGTTTGTAATTGGACTTTTTTTATTTTGTTTTAAAAATCAAACATTTTATGAATATGGGGAAGATTTATATACGAGGCTTAATGAATCTGATGCATCATATGGAGAATTGGATGAACATTATAATTTTTCTAAATATTCTTGTACTTCAATTATTTATAGTGAAGGGTTACTTGAGTTTTTTAATTGTGAAATTGAAAAAGATAAAGTTGAAGAATATTGTATATATGATGGTGAGAATTTTGATTGTAATTCAGGTGATAAAGAATTGGATATTAAATTTAATGATAATAATGTCTTAGATTATAATAATAATGATATAAGTATTTCACTTGATTATAATGGTTCAGCATCAAGTAAGCTATTATATTGTACTACCACAGGTGCTATTTGTGTACCAGATATGGAGTATACGAGTGATATTTTAATTAGTGAAAATAGTAATTCAAATAAAGTTTGTGTAAAAGAAGTTTATGAGGATTTTAGTGAGAGTGAAACAATATGTAGTCAAAATTATATTGTGGATAAAATTAAGCCTGAAATAAATGATTATATTATAGAAGGAACTTTAGGGTTGAATGGTTATTATATAAGTGATGTTATTTTTAAAGATATAGCGGCTATTGATACTATATCTGGAATAAAAGAAACTGATATTAATATAAGTGAAATAAATTATAATACTAATGGTGAAACGGTAATTATTAAAGTTACTGATAATGCAGGAAATATTTTGGAAAAAGAAATAATTATTAAGGTAGATAAAAGTAAGCCGTCGATAGGGAAAATAATTTTAGATGGTACTATGGGTTTAAACGGATGGTACACTAGTGATTTAAAAATTAGTTCTTTAAATGGTTTTGATGATGAATCTGGACATAATAGGACTACTACTAATATCAGTTTAATTGATAGTAGTGTTAAGTCTGAAACTATTATTTTAACAACGTATGATAATGCAGATAATAAAACAACTTATAGTGAAATGGTTAAAGTTGATAAAGAAGGTCCATCAATAATAGGAATGTCTGATATTGAGATAAAAGTAAATGGAATAGTTGATTATTTTGCTGGGGTATCTGCTGTTGATACAATATCGGGAGTTAATGGTGATATTACTATTGTAACAAATGATGTTGATTTAACAAAAACTGGTGAGTATACAATTACTTATAGAGCAATAGATAATGCTGGTAATGAAACAATAGCTTCTAGAAAAGTAATTGTTGATCAAGATACTATATCAGCTTCATTTAATGCTGATGTTTATTCGGATAATAATTGGTATAAAGAGAATATTTCAGTTTTATTAGATATTAAGGAAGATGTTAGTAATATTAAGTATTGTGTTACTTCTTTTGATAATTGTGAACCTAATATTGAATATAGTAATAAAATAGATATTACAAATGAAGGTAATAATAAAGTATGTATTAATGCAGAAATTAATGGTTCTAAAAGCGAAATAATATGTAGTGATTTATTTAAGATTGATAAAGTTAATCCAACAATTGATAATATAATGATTAATAATGCAGTTCCTAAGGAATGGTATAACGTAGATACAGTATTAACATCATATGATGCAATAGATGATTTATCAGGGATTAAGGATATATCGGTTATTAATAGAGAATTATCTGATGAAACTGATGGTGAGAATATTACTGTTAAAGCTGTTGATAATGCAGGTAATGAAACTGTTGAAACTGTTTTAGTTAAAATTGATAAAACTAAACCAACTATAACATATACACTTAGTGGTGATACATTTAATAATATTTGGTATTATTCAGATGTTGCAATATCAAATTTAAAGGCAACAGATACTTTATCTGGAGCAGAGATGGTATCTGCTAATAAAAATTCATTTACTACTGAAACAACAGGGGAAAATCTAGTTATAACAGCGGTTGATAAAGCTGGTAATATAGCAACAGAAACAGTAAGTATTAAAATAGATAAAACGGAACCAACTATTAATAGTTATGAATTAGCAGGAACGATAGTAGATGGTTGGTATACAACTAATATTACACTAGATAGTGTTTTAGCGGTTGATAGTATATCAGGAATTGATCAGGAATTTTTAAGACAAGAAATAGAGAATTTTTTAATTGATTATGAAACAAAAGGTACTCAAGCCGAAATTAGAGTAAGGGATAATGCTGGACATTATAAAACTGCTATCTTTAATGTTAAAGTAGATTTAGCAGAACCAAACTCAGGAGAAATTATATTAAAAGGTGATTCTTCTGGAGATTGGTATACTAGTGAAGTACAAATTGAAAATACTGCTGGGAGTGATTTTATATCTGGTGTAAAAGAATCAAGTTTAAATATTGATATAATAGCAGCAGATGGAACGGATACTACCGTAGAATTAACAACAACTGATAATGCAGGTCATATAACTGTTTTAGATAAAAATGTTAAAGTAGATTCAACTATGCCAATATTAGAATCAATTGAAATATTTGGAAATAAATTAGATAATGGATGGTATGTTACAGATGTAACATTTGGACAAGTTAAAGCTTATGATGAAACATCTGGAGTATTTGAAAGTAAAATAGATATAGTTGCAATAACTGAAAATACAGTAGGTACTACAGTTACAATTAGTATTACAGATAATGCTTCAAATAAATTAACTATTACTGAAACAATTAAAATAGATAAAGAAATACCAACTATAACATCTACTGGAGATATAAATATAGAAGATGGTCAAAGTGTTGATGTACTTGATTATTTTGATTATGAATTTGGTATATCAGAAGGTAATGTATCTTGTAAACTAGATGGTGTAGAACAAGATGTAATAACAGAGACGTTATTAGAAGGTACTTATACATTAGAATGTACAGCAAAATCTAATGCTGGTTTATCATCTAGTGCAACAACATCAATTATAGTTAGTGATAATTATGAAATACTAGATTATATTGAAAGTAATGGTGGACAATATATAGATACAGGTGTATCTAATACTGGAGATTATATATTTGAAGCTGAATTTTTATCAACAAATTTAGCTGTTAATAGTGGTTCATGGTTAATAGGTGGAAGAGTTAATTTTGATCATTCTTTAGGGGTACATTTCACTACTACTGGAGTATATACTGGATATGGTGGTAAAACTATACAGTATAGACCAGCAATAAGTGCAAATACTTGGCATGATTTATACTTTACAAGATTTGGACTTGAAGTTAGTGGGAAACATTATAATGTTCCTTCTCAGTTAATAATACCAGCAGCTTATGAAATTGATATTAGAATAGGTGGGAATACAGTATTATCAACTGGAGCCCCAGATATTAGAAATTTCTATGGTTATATTAGATCTTTTAAAATAACAGATGCAATAACAAATGAAGTAGTAAGAGATTATATACCTGTTGAAATGACTGATAGTGGTGAAGTAGGTTTATTTGATTTAGTAGAAAATAAATTTTATAAAAGTGATGGAACAACAGATTATATAGCACATTATAAATAAGATATTTTAAGTAACTTACAGACTATTAATGTTTGTAAGTTTTTTATTTGAAATGACTATGAATATTTTAAATTAGTATAAGT
>CAYJJY010000048.1:10658-10974 GCA_964370615.1 uncultured Muribaculaceae bacterium | reverse complement strand
TATCATAATGGTTTATTAAAGTTTGAGTTTAATATTGTTGTTGTAATACTTTTGATATTAGCAATGTTACTAAGATATATAAAACAGCATACTGTAGTTGGAGTTTTAAAACATTTAAATCCTTATGAAAATGCCTCATATATGTCAATTCCTATTGTTATTGCATATATAATAGATATTTTTATTGGTAGTGAAGATATAAGTTTATTATCGTTTATTGCAATTGTATTTATATTATGTGGAATTATTATAATGTCAATATCAAAGTTCAACTTAGGTGGTTTGAAAAAAGATTTATTTGTTAAAATATGTACAA
>CAYJJY010000048.1:0-10648 GCA_964370615.1 uncultured Muribaculaceae bacterium | reverse complement strand
TTGCTTATAAGTTACGTTACTTATTTTGCACTACAATATATATCTAATGCTTTATTTTTATTATCTATTAATTTAGTATTAACTATTGTATTTTTTAAAGGTTATAAATTTAAATATTTAAAAGAAAACTCAATTATTGTAAAATGGGTTTTCATTCAGCAATCTTTTGGTTTTATCTATTTATATCTAAATAATTTTTTAATATCAAATTCAGTTACATTATCGTCGTGTGTTCAACCGACAGCTTTGATTATGTTATTAATATTTTCATCTATACATCGTGAAAAAGAAAAACCTAAATTAATTCAAATTGCTGGAATTATAAGTATTGTTATAGGTTTATTTATGATTATTCAATAGTTAGTAAAGTTTAAATTTCGTTATTTAAAATATATTTTACTAAATACATTGTCAAAAGTTATTAAATAAGATATAATGCTAAAGGAAATTGGAGGTAAAGATGTTTACAAGAAATATAGAAAAAATTGAAAAAGATTATAAAGCAGCTAAGTATATTAGTGAAGATGAGAAAGTAGAAAAGTGGGTTCAAGCTACTAAAAGAACTAAAATTGGTCCATTCCCGGTGTATGAAAAAAGTGAAAGTATTTATACAAATAAGCAAATAATTATTGCAACAGGGTTTTTAGGTATAGATAAAGTTCCTTATGCTAATATAACTGCAATTAAAACAGCTAAAATGTATTTCTTTTTAAATATGATAATTGATATTGAATACACAGATGAAAAAGGGAAAACAAAAAGATTAGCTTGGGCTACTCAAAAAAGAAATGAATTAATCGATTATATTGAAGAAAAAAGAAAAGCAAATAAGTAATTATTTGCTTTTAAAAAGTTGCTAACTATGATGTTTATGGATTGAATATATCAAAAAGATGAAGAAAAATTAAAGGAGTGATCTTATGAAAAATAAAATAAAATTAGTTATGATGCCAGTAGGAATAATAATGCTAGCATTACTGTTATTTGTTCCAAGTTTATTAAATGAAGGGATATTAACAAAAGAATATAGTACAAATCAAAGTATTAATATACTTAAAATAGTTTATAATTATATACTTACTAATTCTGTAATCACTGGAATTGTGTTTATTTTATTAATTGTATATATTATATTAATTAATGTAAATTTAATAATTAAAAGTAAAAAGAATAAAGAAGATAAAGAAACTTATAAGTTCACAAATATTTTACTGCTTTTAAATAAGAGAAGAATAAGTAAATATTTCAATGTAGAAGATAAAGAAGTATATAATAGAAGATTAGAAGTTGGAGTATCATTTATAACTTTAATATTAGCAGTTATTTTTATTCCTATATCTTTTATGTTTGTGATGGATGTTAATCCAACGATATTGCCTGACATTAATTCAGGTATCAGTACAATTGAAAATAAAGAATATGTTACAAAAGAATTATATATAACTAGTACTACTGAAGATAATATTGGACGTATAGCTGATATTAGAATATTAGATAGTAATGATAAAATAACAGTGTTGACTGTTTATGACCCTGAATTAAAAGAGGAATATAAATTGTTTTATCCAAATACAAGTTTAAGTATTCCATTTGAAACATTATATACAATACTTGACCCAGAAGTATTAAAAGAGATGGGCAATAGTCAATATCAAATAAATATGATTTTAGAAAATTCTGAAGGGAAAAATGATTTAGCTTTATTACATGAAATTACATATGAACAAAACACAGGTGTAATTATTGTTGAATAGCAAGTTGACTTAATACGATATTTTGATATAATATATTTAATGTATTAATTCAATACGTTAAGAAGAGCAGTACCATATTTTTTGGTCTGTTATTTTTCTATATTAAGGAGGTATTATATGAGTATTGAAAAAAAGAAAAAGCAAATAAAAAAAGATTGTCTTGAGGATGAAAGTGTTGGTAGTAAATATCTATATAAGTTAATATCAACAAATACTTTAGATGATATGTTAAGATTATTAAAAAAAGATAAATTATTTCATAATTCAAAGTGTATATATGGAAAGGATAATTTTACTTACTCGGAACAATTAATAAATATATTTGATAATTTTATTTTTATTTTTGATAGAGATTTTCCAGTACTTGGTGGTCTTAAACTGGTAATATTAGAATGTCTATTTAAAAATTGTATTCCTAATTTCTTGTTATCTAAAAGGTATTGGGGTGACAATATGAACATTCCATATTTCCAAAATGAAATAAAAAAATTTGTAGTCGATGGATTTTATAAAAATATTGAAGAACTTAGAGAATCGTTACCTATTAAAATAACAAATAAATATTTTAGAGATTATGATTTAGAAGATACGAAAGATTTGAATGAGTTATATGATTTGATGAAATCATTAGTTTGGAGTTCATCAGAGTTTTTTAATATACACCTTATTTTCTTAGACTATAATAAAAGTCTAAGTAATGAACCTTTAAGCTTTAAAATGAAATCAGCTAAATATAATTTTTATTTAACTCAGTGGGAATGGTTATTTAAAATATATGAAACTAAAAAAGAATATGTAAAAAAAATAATACAAATATAAAAACTCTCGATTGAGAGTTTAATGTTTACTACATATATAATCTATAGATGTATCATATTCAAGTGCTATTTGGTATAAGAATGGGGTAATTATTAATGTTTTGCCACTTTCATATGCACTTATAGTAGATTGACTAGTATTAAGTAAAATAGCTATGTCTTTTTGAGTTTTATTTTTTATCATTCTAAGTTCTTTCAAATTACTTGAAATAACATTTACATCTATTTTAATATTAGTAGTGTAATTATTTTTGTTAGTTAATCCTGTAACATAATCCATACTAACTTTAAAATAATTACAAAAGTCTTTAAGTTTATTCAAAGATATAAATTTTGTGTTGTTTTCCCACTTGGAAATCATTGATTTACTCGTTTGTAAAATTTCAGCTACATCTTCTTGTAGTAAATCTTTATCTTCTCGAATATCTCTAAGTCTTTCAAACATAAAATCATATTTTTTCATATCTATCACCATGTTTATTTTCTCATTTTAATTTACGATATTTGAAAAAGTAGACCTCATACGATTTTAAATAATATTTGTTCAATTCCCTTGCCAAAACTAAAAACTACTTATATAATATATAACTAAGTTAAGTCGCAGTGCATAAATAGAGAAGGTGTCATTATGAAAAGTATAATCAGTAAAAAGTTAGAGGAGTTATCATTAAATAATAATAATATAGTAAAAGAATATGAAAATGATGAAATAAGTATATTTAAAATATATTCTAAAGATTTCAAATTGTATAGAGTTACTTTATTTTGTAATCATTTAATAAAAGAAAATAATTATGAAGGATATATAACCTTAAATTATTCTGACAAACAGCTTACTGATTTAAATTATGTCTTAGAAGGTAACAAAGAGAAGATAATTAAATATTATGATGAAGTTAAGACAGTGATTGATACATTAGATGAGTTAGATTTTATCGAATATCTACATAATTTATAATGGTCAAAAAAATAAAAAATTATTCATATGTGATTTATAAAAAAAATCAAAAAAATAAAATTACTTAAATCCCTTTTAAATAAAGGGTTTTTATATGATTGTAAAAATAAAAAGTGAGCAAAGAAAGTACAAAGAGTGAACAAAAATGAGACGAAACTTTGGGCACTATGCACAGGTTTATATGCTATAATGTAGTAAAGTGAAATAAGTTTCATTTGAAGGTTAGTTTTAAATTTATTGCTTAGGTATAAAAGTTATTGACTTTTATATCTTTTTTTATTATTATAAATATCAATAAATTTATATTTAACAGGGAGGTAGTATTGTGTCCTGTTATTCTAACATTTTTTTGTGCTGGAGGTAACGAGTATGATACTATTTTTATGGGTAAAAAAGAAGGACAAAATTTATACTAATTTTAATACATTAGTTAATTCGTCATCTATTTTTTTCAAAAGAGAGAAAGTTTTAGGGATTCTATTCCCCAAAAATCTCTCTTTTTTATTTGCTTTGGAGGTGAGATAAATGGAAAAAACATTATTACCATTAACAATAATAAAAAGATATGATATGACAACTACAAGAGAAAATGTTGAATTTTTATTTGAAGAGTATCAGATTCTAGGTTATAAATGGAAAAATATTAAGTTTCCATCTATTACACCTTCTTATGAAATCAAGTACTCATCTTATGTTCCAGTAAAGGTAGACCCAGTTGGTAGATTTATAGAACTTACTCTAGATACTAAAGCTAAAATCGAACACTTTAATATCTACTTTACAAAAGTACTAAAAACTTTTACCAAAGAAGAAATGATGTATTATCACGAAAAATACAATAAATTCAGTAGTGATGAAAGTATAGCAGAAAAAGCTCATAGATCTAGAAATGGATTAATTCATATTAGAGATAGTATGATTTTAAAAGTTGCACTAGCATTTAACGAAGAAGTTAAAATCTAGTGTTTTTTTTTATTTAAGGAGGTGGTGCTTATGATTTGAGCATGATTTGACAAAATATATAAATTATATTGTATAATAGATACAGGTGATTTAAATGAATGTCAAAAAGAAAATTTTGATTGTCTTTTTATTGGTATTAGTAATTAGTTTAGTATGTTTTACGATATACAAAATTAGTTTTAATAATGATGAAAGCAAATTAGAACAAAATGAAGTTAAAAATGAAATTTTAACAGATGAAGCCAATAGTTCTACAGATAATGAGATTGAAACAGAAGAAGAGGAAAAAACAGAGGAAGAAAAGCAAGAAGATATACCTTCTGAAAACACTGATAATGAACCAGATATTGAGAAGGAAGAATCTGATTCAAATACAGTTGTTAAACCAGAAGATGAATCTACTTCAACTCCAGAACCAAGTTTACCTCCAGTAATCGTTCCTGAACCAAATCCAACTCCAACACCTGAGCCTGAACCAACTCCAGAACCTGAGTTAGATGAAAATGAGGTAGATACTAATGATATGTTTTATTCAATTCATCAAGGTAGAGTAGAGTATCCAAGTTTGAGTGCTTGTGATACAGCAGGAACTGAAATAGCTTTTAGCAATACAGTAGAAATTCACTATTATAATTGTGTAGAGGTGTATTCAGTGACAAATAAATTACTAGGGGCATATTTAGATATTGTATGTGCTTCTGGTGATTGTAATAGGTTTAAAAATTAACACAGTTTATTCTGTGTTTTTTTATGCAAAAAATTGAAAGGAAGAAACAATGAAAAAAACCAAAAATATATTAATGTTATTTTTATTTGGAATAATTGTTAGTATGATAAGTCAAGAAAATGTATTAGCTTATGAAACAACAAGTTCTTTCTCAAGAACGACAGTTCCAAATGTTTACTATGAAAGAACCAAACCCAATTATTATTTTTCATACCGATATAATGGTTATAATTTAAATGGGCAAACAGCTTATTGTATTGAACCAGCAATAGATATAACAGAAACAACTTACTTTGGAACTAGTGATTTATCTATTTCAGGACTAAGTTCAGAAACATTAAGAAAAGTATTTTTATATGCATACTATGGTTATGAATACGGAAATCATACTTCTGTAAATTATAGAATTGCAACACAAACTTTAATATGGGAAGAAGTTAGTGATTTTAACTTTACTTATAACACTATGCAGTATGGTGCTGGAACTCCACTTAGTTATGAAAAAGAAATGAATGATATTTTAACATTAGTTAATAGTCATTATGATAAACCATCATTTAATGCAGATACAATTAATGTACAAATAGGTGAAGCAGTTACATTAACAGATACAAATAATGTTTTATCAAAATTTGAAGTATTTGGTGAGAATATAGCCAATGTTACTATAAATGGAAATGAGTTATCATTTACAGCAACAGAAACAGGTAATGTAACATTAAGTTTTAAGAAAAAAACCGATACTGATTTAATTCAATTAGTTCATTTTAATAATGATACACAAAAGATGATAACAAGAAGTGCTATTGATCCAGTATTTTTTACTTTAAATTTAGTAGTAGAAGCAGGACAAGTAGAGTTTAATAAATTAGACAAAGATACAGATTCATCTATACCATCTGGCGAAGCGACTTTAAAAGGTGCAGAGTATGGTGTTTATGATATGAGTGATAATTTAATTGAAGTTTTAATTACAGATGAAAATGGTTATGCTATAAGTGACTTATTACCAACTGTAGGTACTTATTATTTAAAAGAAATAAAAGCACCAGAGGGATACTTACTAGATGAAACAAAATACTATTTTGAAAGTACTTTAGATGATTTAGTTGTTACTTTAGAATTATTTGATAAAGTAATAACAAGAGATATTGAAATTACTAAAGTATATGCTAGTAATGAAACTGGAATAATGTCACCAGAAGTTGGTGTTGAATTTGGTATATACGATTATAATAATAACTTAATCCAAACTATTATAACTGATAAAGATGGTAGAATTAATGTTAATTTACCATATGGTAGTTATACTGTAAAACAACATACAACTACAGCTGGGTATGAAAAAGCAGATGATTTTTATTTAGAAATCGAAGAAACTGGTACTTCATTAAAATATGTAATTTCAAATGCTGAAATTACAGGAAAGTTAAAAGTTATTAAAGTAGATGAAGATACAAAAGAACAATTATTAATTGAAGGAATTAAGTTTAAAATTTACGATACTATAAATAAAAAATATGTTTGTCAGACAATTACATATCCAAATGTCGAAACTGTTTGTGAATATGAAACAGATTCAAATGGTATTTTAATTACTCCATATCCATTAAATAGTGGAAGTTATCAATTAGAAGAAGTAGACCAATTTTTAAATGGTTATTTATGGAATGATATTCCTTTAGAGTTTTTAATAGGAGAAAGTTCAGATTTTATTTATGATGATGAACTAGGAACTATTTTAGAATTGGAATTTTCTAATAAAGAGGTTTTAGGACAAATTGAAATAAATAAAACTGGTGAAATATTTACTATAGAGAATGGAACGTTTAAGTATGATACTGTTAACTTAGAAAATGTTAAGTTTGGATTATTTGCTAAAGACGATATTTATTCAAAAAGTGGTAAATTAATCTATTTAGCGAATGGTTTAATCGAAACAGGTTATACAGATGAAAATGGATATTTATTATTTGATAATTTATATTTAGGTAGTTATTATATTCAAGAATTAGAAACTGTAGGAAACCATATTTTAGATGATACTAAACATGAAGTGGTTTTAGAATATGTAGATCAATATACAACAATAGTTGGATATGAAAAAGATATTAAAAACTATTTAGAAAAAGGCGACTTAGAATTTACTAAAAAAGATTTAACAACAAGTGAAACTATACCAAACACTAAAATTGACATATATACAGAAAATGATGAATTGGTTTTTTCTGGAGTAACTGATGAAGAAGGAAATATAAAAATAAACAATTTATTTGTTGGAAAGTATTATATTATTGAAACAGAACCAGCAACTGGTTATATAATTACAGAAGAAAAAGTATATTTTGAAATTTTAGAAAATGGTGAAGTAATTAAAGCTGAAATGTTTAATGAAAAAATAACTGGTACTTTAGAATTTACTAAAACTGATTTTTCAACAGCTGAAACTATTCCTAATACTAAAATAGAAATTTACAATGAAAATGATGAGTTAGTATTTTCTGGAATTACAGATGAAAATGGAAAAATAATCATTGATGAATTAGAATTTGGAAAATACTATATCATTGAAACAGAGCCAGCAACTGGTTATCAAATAACAGAAGAAAAAGTGTATTTTGAAATTTTAGAAGATGGTGAAATAGTAAAGGCAGAAATGACTAATAAATTAATCATTGAAGAAGTTCCTAATACTTTATCTAATGAGTTTCCAATGAAAGAGTTAGTTACAATTATATTATTAATAGGTGGATTAGGATTGATAGTTTATGCTAAAAGAAAAAAATAAAATATTATATTTAATTGGAGTAATATTAATATTAATGTCTTTAACTATTCATATTTATGACGAATATAAAAACAGTCAGATTAAAGCAATAGAGGAAGAAAAAATAGAAGAATTTTTCTTAGATGAACCTATAGAAGTAGAAGAAAATAATGAAGAAGAAAAAAAGGAAACTATTACTGAAACTGAATCTTATTCTATGATATTAGAAATCAAAGATATAAAACTGAATAAAGGAATATATGATATTAATTCAAAATTAAATAATGTTGATAAAAATATAGAAATACTCAATAATTCAGATTTACCTAATCAAGAAAATAGTATTGTAGTTTTAGCTTCTCATTCAGGTACTTCTTCTGTTGCTTATTTTTCTAATCTAACAAAGTTAGAATTGTCAGATAAAGCAAGTTTATTTTATAAAGGTGTAGAATATATCTATGAATTAGACAATATTCAAACGGTAGAAAAAACAGGTAATGTATCTGTAGGGTTAAACCAAAAAGAAAAATCGTTAATATTAATAACATGTAAAAACAATTCAAATGAACAATTTGTTTATGTATTTTATTTAAATGAAGAGGTGAATTATTGATAAAAAATAATTTTATAAAAGTACCGATAAATGTACTTGAAGATAAAAGATTAAGTCCAAATACAAAACTACTATATGGAATATTATTATCACTAAATAGCAATAAAGAATATAGTTTTGCAACTAATAAATATTTATCAAATAGTTTAAATATATCTAAAAGATCTATTACAAATATGATAAGTGATTTAAAAAAAATAGAATATATATCAATCAAATATTCTGATGGTAAAAGATATATTATGATAAAATCATATCATGACTAATATGACAATAAATTTAAAATATGATACAATTATTTAAGTTGAAGTGACTCGCGAAAAAAACAATGCTCAATATAGGAGGAGTAAAAAATGAAAGACAATTTAAATAATAATATAATATTAGAAGCCAATGTATGTTATAATTCTAAAAAATATGATAGTAAAATTAAAATTTTTGCAAATAAGATTACTATTGAAGAATATAAAGGAATAATTATTAAAAAGTATAAAATTACTAATACTATTTTTAATGATGATATTCTTATGAAAAATGAAGAAGTTAGTATTAAGACTAAAGGTAAATCTTTAACTTTCGCAACAAAAACAAAAATTTTCAACTTTGGTTGTAATAGTAAAAAAGAAGCTGAAAAATTAAAAGAAGAGATAATTTTCTTTAAAACTGGAGAAAGATATATTAAGCGAACAACTAATAAAATTAAAAAGGTAGCTAAAGGTATTGCTGGTGCAACTGTAGCAGTTGGTGGAGTAATCGCCACTGTAGGGGCAACAGCTAAACAAATTAACAAAAATAAAAAAGAAATTGTAGAAATTGCAAAAACTGTAAAAGATATTGTAAAAAGATAGTTTGTAGAATATTTATGAGAACACAAGTTGTTCTTTTTTTATTTATATTGTAAAAATCTACTATATTAGTAGTAATTTAATGATATATACATAGCAACTACATACTAACATTAATAGATAAGTTAATATATAAATAAAAATAGATAATACAGTAATATATTACTGATATAAGAAAGGAAAGATTAATGAATAATAAGATTAAATTAAACGGAATTATAACTAGAATAAATGATATTCAAACTGCTAGTAATGGTAAAAGTTTTTTACATTTTGATATAGCTTTGAGTAAAGGAACTTACATATTAGTAAAAGTTTATCAAGAAGGTTTAGAAAAATATAAAGATATTATCAAAAAAGGACAAAAGATAGAACTGGAAGGTTATTTAAATAGTTATATAAATAACAATAATACTAAAATTACATATGTCTCATTATCTACTTTAAAAGAGTTAGCAAATGATAAAGAATTATTTTATACTGATGAACAAGGTAATGAATATTGGCATGGTAAAAAAATTACTAAGCAGGAAGCAACTCCAGAAGAAATAGCAGAGCTAGAAGAAATGCTTAAACCTTTTAATGATGAGGTGGAACATGGCTTATAGATCTGATGTAAGAATAGTCGTTTCAAAGAAAGGCTATAAAGAACTTGAAAAATTTTCAAATGAATATTTAAGTAAATTTGAAGATATGGATAAAGAAGATAATATGTTATATCAAACAGATATTAAACACGAAAATATTAATAGCATTTATTTAGGGTGGAATTCTACTAAGTGGTATGAATATAGTAAGTTTCATGATATTGATGCAATTATGCAAGGATTAGATTATCTTAAGGAAAACGACTTTTCATTTAGATATGCAAGATTTGGTGAATCAATTGATGATATAGAAGAAAATAATTATGAAAGTCAAATAGAAGAGGAGCAAGATTTAGTATTTCCATTATTTCAAAGAAAATTTGATGATGAGTATGTTATAAATCAAATTAATACTTTAAATAATTTTTGTGAAGAAAATGAAATCAAAGTAGATAAAGAATTATCAGAAAAAAAGGAACTTAAAATAAAACTTTTGGGATATGATGATTTTGACTATGCTACTTATATTGATGAAAATGGAAGATATTATAAAAATATAAGCTTTGAAAATGAAACAGCAGATTTATACTATGGTTCATTTAATGATTATGATTGT
>CAYJJY010000047.1:0-11032 GCA_964370615.1 uncultured Muribaculaceae bacterium | reverse complement strand
GAAGAATTATTAGAAGGTCATTTAAAATATGGAACTACTAAAGAAGATATTTTAAAAAGAAAAAGTTTTGATAATATAAGAGAAGATGTTGTTATTGCTCCATGGTGGGGTATTGAAATGTTTGATATTTTAAAACCTGAAGTTACTCAAATAAATTCGATTTTATATGATGTTAAGGTTTGTGGTAAATATTTTTCTTTTATTTGTTTAAAAAATATTGGAGCAGCTGGAATTATTGATAAGGTCTTAATGCTAGGGGTTACTGAGTGTAAAAGGTTATTATTTATAGGTTCAGCTGGGTCTTTAGATAGTGAAATTGGTATTGGTGATATTATAATACCTTCTTATAGTATTGTTGGTGACGGGGCTTGTAGATATTTAAATAAAAATTTAGAAGATGATTTTTTAACTAAACAATTTCCATCTTTAGATATGACTAATAAGTTAATTGATATTGTTAAAAGTTGTGATGTTTAAAGTCATATTGTTCCTAATATAAGTATTGATACTATTTTTGCACAATTTGCTCATGTTGATTTGTTTAAAGAGTTAGGGTGTAAATGTGTTGAGATGGAAACTGCTGTTGTTTTTAAGGCTGCTAAGTTATGTAATATAGATGTTAGTGCTTTATTTGTTGTAAGTGATAATACGGTTATTAAAAAATCGTTATATAGTGGTCGAAGTGAAGAGGAAAATATTTATAGACATAAAGTTAGGTTTGAAATATTACCTGATGTTATTATGAAGTTATTTGGAGAGTATGATGCAAAATAAAGTAAGTGAATTTAGAAGTAAATATAATTTAAATAAAAATAAAGAGATTTGTTATATGGATTTAGTAACTGAGGTTGGTGAATTAGGAAAAGAAATCATTAAGGGAACTAATTATGGTGTTAAAGATTTTGAATTAACTGCTAATACTAAATCAGAATTAGGTGATTGTTTATTTTCGTTATTATCTTTAGCTGATTGTTTAGATATAAATATAAAAGAAGCTTTAAATGAGGTTATTGATAAGTATGAGAAAAGATTTTTAGAAAAAGGTAATATTGGTTCATGAAGATAGCTTATAATATTTGAGTATTTAAGTAATTTGACAAAATAGTGAAAAATGGAATAATAATCAACACAAAGGGGGAATAAAATGAAAAATTTAAAATTAAATTTAGAGAGAATGTATAAGTTAGATAATTTTCAAATTCAATTAAAAAGACAAGTAAAAAGTGGTAATGCTACTTTACGAAATTATGCAAGTCAAAAAATAGATGATAAAAAAGTATTAGTTAAAAAACATAAATAATTTTATGTTTTTTTGTGTTATAATTTATATAGAGGTGAATGTATGAAAAAATTTGAATTACTGGAATTAATAAATACTTTAAAAATTGATAGGGATGATTTTTATGTTCTATCGTCTGGAGCTTTGGTATTAAGAGGATTACTTGATAATGCTAATGACTTAGATATGCGTGTTACTGAAAAATGTTTAGAAAAATTAAAAGAACAATTTAATGTTAAACAAAAAGAAAACGGTTGGTATTATGTAAGTGATGATATTGAGTGTTGTGTTGGGGAAATGGATTCTTATGAATTACATGAAGGTGTTAATTTAGAAAGTTTAGAAAAATATTTTAGATATTTAAAAACTAGTTTAAGAGAAAAGGATTTAATTAGATATAGAATCGTTAAAGAAGAATTAATTAAAAGAAATTTATTACAAATACATGAGATGCGTTTACACGATGAACCTTTTAAGTTAATTAAAAATAAAACTAAAACGGTTGAGTTAAGATTAAATGATTTAAAAAGACAACAGTTAAAAATTGGAGATATTATAACTTTTATTAGTAGAGCTAGTGGTGAGAGTTTAGATGCTGTTATAACTAATTTATATAAGTTTAAAGATTTTAAAGAATTATATGATAATTTTGATAAAGTAGCTATTGGTTATAGTGAGGATGATGTTGTAAATCCAAAAGATATGGAACAATATTATGAAGAAGAAGATATTAAAAAGTATGGTACTTTAGCTATAGAATTAAAAGCAATGATTTAAAGGGTGAATTATGAAAGAAAAGTTTATTAAGGTTTTAGAAAAATTTAAAGCAGAAACTGCTAAGGAGTGTTATAAAGTAGAAATTGTTGATGGTGATGTTTCTGTTTTGGATAATAAAATAGGTGGTGTTCCTTATTTACCAGTAGGATGTTTATATCCAAAAGATAGTAGTGGTAATGAAATGTCTTTATTATTACAAGTAAATTTAAAGGATATTGATTTGAAAGATTATCCTAAGGATGGTATTTTAGAAGTATTTGTTGATAAAGATTTGGATTATCCTTGTCAGTATGCTATTAAATATTTTAGTGATGATTTAGAGTATCAAAAAGATGTTTTAGGTGTTCAATCTGCTGTTTTAAGTGATTTATCTTATAAAATAGATTTAATTAAAGCTATTGATTATATGCCTTATAACGACTATAGATTTGGTAATATAATAACTAAACTTGTAAATGAGGAGTTTAATGTTAATATTCTTTTTGGTGATTTTGATGATTATTTTACTGAATTTAATTGGTTTGATTTATTTTTTGAATATATGCCTAATAATAGTATTACTATTGGGGGATATGCTGATTTTACGCAATATGATCCTCGAAGTTATAGTTTAAATGGTATGGATGATTGTTTATTTAAACTTGATTCTAATTATGATTTTAATAAAGTTATGATTGGAGATAGTGGAATTTTGTTTACTTTAAATAATGATGATATTAAAAGTAAGAATTTCAGTGAAGCTTTAGTTGATTGGGATTGTTGTTAAAGATATTTTATATCTTTTTTATTTGACAAATAATGAACGCTGTTGTAATATATTACTCATTTAAGGGGAATTTTATGGAAAAAAAGTTAGAGAAGTATTTTGATGTTGAAGGTTATTTTAATGATAATAAAGAAAATATAATTAAATTATTTTTAGAGTATTTTGATTTTGGTGATGAAGATTTAATTATTAAAAGTTTAAACGAAGTTGTTGTTAAACAAATGCCTTTTTGTGTTGATAGGAAAAGAAATCATTATTTTTATGTTTATAGTTTTTTAAAGGAATATTTAAATAATAATGAGTTAGGTTTAAATAAAAAAGAAATTGAAGAACTTTGTAGTTATTATTTGAAGGCTTATGAGTTGGAAACAAGTAAGATGATTAAGTTGAGAAGTAAAGTAAATATGATTAAAAACTTTTCTAAAATAAAACTTTATCAAAATGACTTTAAGTTTTTATCTAAAAAAGATGTTTTAAATTATGAACAATTAAAAAATGGTGATTTAAGTAGTTTGAATTTTGGACCTTCTTTATTTTCGTTAATCTTTGTTAATTTAATTGATTTTTTAAATTTAAATAAGGATTTGAAAAATAAGTTTTATTCCAAAGAAAACAATTTAGATTATAATCAAGCTTTATATTATTTATTTAAAGATGTGAATGGTGTGTCAGAATTTTATGAATTTTTAAAAGATAAAATCAACCCAACTACTTTTTATATGCTAGTTAATGATTTGATGGGAATTGATAGTTCAGTTTTGGCTGTTAAGTTAAAACTTGATTCTAAAGATTATTTATTTTTTGATTTACAACATAATTCAAATGTGAATCATCACTTATTCCATGAACTTTTGCACATATTTTTTTCTTCTTCTGATAAAAGTTTATTTTATGAGGTGTTAGTTGATTGCATGGCTGATGAACTTTATGATGAGGCTTTACAAAAAAACATGCCACTTTTTCACTATTTTCAAAGTAAAGTAGATACTTTTTATTATCCTTCTGTTAAACATATAAAAAGATTAGTTAGTAGTTTTAAAAAAGAAATTTGGCAAGATTTTAAAAATGGTAACGAAATAGATATGCCTTTATTGTGTGAAAAGATTGGAAAAGAAAACTTTTTAAAATTAAAGGACTTGATTGATAAAGATGTTCGTTGTGGTTTTGAAACGGAAAATAATGATGTGTTTATGCGTAGAATGAAGATTGATAAAGTAATAAATGAAATTTATGGTGAAATTTTTAGTGATAAAAAAAGGGTTAAAAATATTAATTAATACTTATTTTTAAGCATATAATATATTAGTAAACAATTATTTTATATAATTGTTTTTTTGTTTCGAAAAGTGGTATAATGGAAAATGGAAAGAGGAATATAAAATGAATAAAGATAGTAAAAGATATTATGAGAAATCTTATTATAGAGGAACTGTAGTTCCAGGTGGTGATTATCCGCTTAACGATATATACATATACCAGGATTTTTCTTCGGTAGAAGTTTTTCTTAAAAATTTTTGTGGCGAATATGGAATTGGTAATGATTTAAATGATAAGACTGCTTTTGAGTTATCATGTTATTTATTAAATTTTGGCCATTTATTTATTAATCATTTAGATGGTAAGTATGAGGTATTTATTCCCGATTTTCTAAATGAAAATCAATGTAAGTTTTTAAAGGGCTTAAAAGATAGACGATTAAATGCTGAGTACACTGTATACAGTGTTGTAGATAATCAATTACAAAAAATAGTTACTAATGATAATGATAAATTAGGAAAACAAATTGACGGTTTAATTTTGAAATATCAGTTACCAAATATTGAGCAAAAACAATATATTAATACAAAACAAACTGATTAGGTTTGTTTTTTTTTTAAAATGTGTTATAATAGCAAAGATTGAACAAAGGGGAATTTTATAAAATTAGTAATAATTTTGAGATTGTATAATGTTTCTTGTCATTTAACTTGGTTATAAAATCTATTTAATGCTGCTTATGAAGATTTATGTAACATTGGTTGATGTGTTTTAATCGAGCAGTTTTTTAAATTGTATAAATATTTTAAAAAGCATTGCTTATATTATACATATAGTGTATAATTGTTTAGTTGAAAGAGGAAGAAATGAAGAATGATTTTAAAAGTCTAGGTTTATCTAGCAAAGTATTAAACTCAATTGAAAAGATGGGATATGAAGTTCCGAGCCCTATTCAAAGTGAGATTATCCCTTTAATTTGTGAGGGACATGATGTTATCGGACAAGCACAAACAGGAACAGGAAAAACTTTAGCATTTGCTGCTTCAGTTTTATCAAAAATTGATGTTACTAAAAATGTAGTACAATGTATAGTTTTAACGCCAACAAGAGAGTTAGCTGTACAAGTATGTGAAGAATTTCACAATTTAAATAAATCAGATAAATTTGATATTTTATCAGTTTATGGTGGTGATAGTATTGAAAGACAAATCAAAGCTTTAAATAAAGGTGTTGATGTTGTTGTTGGTACTCCAGGACGTGTTTTAGATTTAATTAAAAGAAAAAAATTATCGATTAAAGATATTAAATTTTTCGTATTAGATGAAGCAGATGAAATGCTTAATATGGGATTTTTAGAAGATATTGAAAGTGTATTGGAAGCAACAAATGTTGAAAAACAAATTTTAATGTTTTCAGCAACAATGCCTGCGGCTATTAAAAAATTAGCGCGTAATTATATGAGTGATTCATATAAAATGGTAGAAGTAAAAAAAGATACAGAAACATCTAATAATGTTACACAACATTATTGTATGGTTGATGAAAAACATCGTTTAGAGATTTTATGTCGTATTTTAGATTTCAAAGAATCTTTAAAAACTATTATTTTCTGTCATACTAAAAAAGAATGTGATGAATTAGTTACTGAATTACAACAAAGAGGTTATAGTGTTGAAGCTATGCATGGTGATATTTCACAAAATATGCGTTTACAAACATTAGAAAGATTTAAAAAAGGATCATTTAACTTTTTAATTGCTACTGATGTAGCTGCTCGTGGTATTCATGTTAATAATGTTGAACTTGTTATTAATATTAAATTACCTCGTGAAAGAGAAAATTATGTTCATAGAATTGGTCGTACAGGACGTGCGAATAGTACTGGTGAAGCTATTACTTTAATTACACATAAAGATAAAAGAAGATTAGCTGAATTAGAAAAATTTACTAAATCAAAATTAACAGAAATGCCTATTCCTAAATATAGTGATATTATTGAAAATAAATATGAAACTATTATTAGAAAAAGTAGTGAAGTTGAAAATATTGATAAAGCGATTGAATATGTTCGTGATTTAAGTAAGGGTGAATTAATTAATTTAGCAGCTTCTTTAATTAAAATGAACGTTGCTAATTCAATGGGTGCTTATCATGAAGATGATATAGTTGTAAAAGATAAAAATAGAAATACAAAAGTTGATGGAAATAAAACAAGAGTTTTTGTTACTATTGGTAAAAAAGATGGTCTTAAAAAAGGTAGTTTACTTGATTTCCTAAAAAAAGAAACTAATATAGATAAAGATAATTTTAATAATATTGAAATATTAAATACTTATACTTTTATTGATTTAAATAAAAATGTAGTAGATGATTTCATGAAGTCATTAAAAAGAAAAAGATATAATGGTCGTGAAGTTAGAGTTGAAATTTCTAAGAAAAGTAAAAGAAGATAACGTTTTGTTATTTTTTTTTATACATAAATTATGATGTTTTAAGCAATAACTTTTAGTTTTATTCATAAAAAAACTACTTTCACACGGTTTTTCTTGGTAAATTGAAATTATTGTGTTATAATAGATTTTCTGTTTAAAGAAAGGACGAAATATATGGAAAAATTAAAAAAAGAAGAAGTATGTTTAGTAGATTCGAGCTGTTTAGAGTTATTTGATATTAATATTTTTGATTTAATTACAAAACAAGATTATGAGGGATGTGAGAAAATAATTTCACAAGGGAGTGTTGATGTAGTTAACGAAAAAAACCAAACACCACTTGAGGTAGCTATTTCTAAACTACCAGCAATTAATGAGGATTCTTTTAATCCAAACTTGGATGAAGGAACAAATGTAAAGTTCTTTTATATGGCTTATAATCAAGGTGCTTTAAAGAAAATTATTTTATCATTAATTAAAAATAGTAGTGAAAAAACTTTACAAAGAAGAGAATTGAAAAAATTAGTTGCTGAAAAAATTAGTAGTGATTACGAGATAGAAATTTATGGTATAATATCTCATTTCTTAATTGAATATGGTTTTGAAAAAGATCCTATTCCTTATGAAAATACTTTAACTGAAAAAGAAACTGATAAATTACATTTAATGGTTCAAGGATATATGAATAATAATGATGTTTTTGCAGATACTAATTCATTTCAAAAAATAATTAAATAAACTAGAGGGTTTATTTTTTTTTGTGCAAAAATTATGAAATGACTTGAAATGGTAATTTTTTAGAGTTATACTTATAATAGGGAGGAGAATTATGAAACGAATAATTTTAAATGAAACGGCTTATTTTGGAAGCGAATCTAGGTTTGCTTTAAAAGATGAGTTAGTTAAACGTAATTTTAAAAAAGCTTTAGTTATAACTGATGGTGTTATTAAAGATGTTTTGCTTTCTAAAATCACATCTATTTTAGATGAAATGAATTTTAGTTATGAAGTTTTTAGTAATGTTAAACCTAATCCAACTATTAGTAATGTCTTAGAAGGTTTAGCTGTTTGCAAAGACAGTGGTGCTGATGTGATTATTGCTTTGGGTGGTGGTTCAGTTATTGATTGTTCTAAAGCAATTGCTGTTATTACTACTAATCCAGAACATAGTGATGTTCGTAGTTTAGAGGGAGCTGTCAATACCAAAAATCGTTGTTTACCGATTATTGCATTACCGACTACGGCAGGAACTGCGGCTGAGGTTACTATTAATTATGTTATTACTGATGAGGAAAATGAAACTAAGATGGTTTGTGTAGATCCTAATGATTTACCAATTTTATCAATTGTTGACACTTCATTTTTAATGACAATGCCAAAAAGTGTGGCGGCTGCTACTGGAATGGATGCTTTAACGCATGCTATTGAAGGTTATATTACTAAAGGAGCTCATGAAATTAGTGATATGTTTCATTTGCAAGCAATTAAGATGATTTATGCTAATTTATATGATGCTGTAAATGGTAGTGTTGATGCTATGGAACAAATGGGTATGGCTCAATATATTGCTGGTATGGGTTTTAGTAATGTAGGACTTGGTATAGTTCATTCGATGGCTCATCCTTTAGGTGCTTTATATGATACACCTCATGGAGTGGCTAACGCTTTGTTGTTGCCTTATGTTTTAGAATATAATGGTATTGGTTTAGAAGATAAATTTAAAGAAATAGCTAGATGTTTTAATTTAGATGTTAGAGGTAATTATTTAAGTGAAGTTATTATAGCTATTAGAGAGTTATCTTTACAATTAGGTATACCACAAACTTTAAGTGAAATAAATGTATTAGAAAAAGATTTAGATATGTTATCTAAAAAGGCTTATGCTGATCCTTGTACTGGAGGTAATCCTAGAGAAGTGTCAGTTGAAATAATAAAAGAAATTTATAAAAATGCGTTTTAAGAAGGAGTTATTTATGAAAACAAAAGTAGGATATAGTCAAAATGTTGATGCTTATGCATCAGGTGTAGAAACTGCAAAAATGGCAAATTTAAATGATATGAGTGTGGGGTTATTATTTACTTCAGTTGCATATGATCAAGAAGAATTAGTAAAAGGTATTAGAAGTGTTACTGATGTTCCATTTTTAGGATGTACATCTTCGGCTGCTATTTGTACTCATGATGGGTATTTAAATGCAGAAACTGGTTATGCTGGAATGATGAGTTTCGGTGATAATGTTGAGGTAGTTGTTGCTGGTTCAGAAAAAACTGATGAATCTGCTCGTGAAATAGGTAAAAGAATTGCTTTAGAGGCTATTGCTAAAAGAAAAGGTGAAGATAAAGAACCTGATTATTTCTTTATGACTGCTAATCCGGGTGAAGAAGAAGAATATTTAAAAGGTATTCAAGATGTTGTTGGAGATATTCCTGTTTTTGGAGGGTCTGCTGCTGATAATACGGTTGAAGGTAAATGGAGTGTTATCTGTGAGGATAAAGTATTTACATCAGGTTGTGCTGTTGCAATTTTTTATACAGACAGTGATATGAAAAATATTTATAACGGTGCTTATGAAGAAACTGATAAGGTTGGTGTAATTACTAAATTAGAAGGTAAAAGAACTTTAGTTGAAATTAATGGTGAACCAGCTGTTTTAAAATATGCTGAGTGGACTGGTAAAGATGTTTCGTCTTTAAAAGAAGGTGGAATTTTAGTTGAAACTATTTGTCAACCTTTAGGTGTTAAAGATCCAATTGGAAATATTACAGCAGTTAGACATCCTATGTTTGCTAATGCTGATAATTCTATGAATATTGGTGCTGATTTAGCTTTAAATACAGCAGTTATTTTGCTAACTAATTCTCCTGAAGGAATTTTAAAAGCTAATGAAGAAACTGTTAATAAATTAAATAGTATGATGGATGTTAAATCTTATTTCTTAGTTCATTGTGGTGGAAGAAGATTAGGTTTAGCTTTAAATAAGATTGAAGATAAGATTTATCCTGAAGTTAAAAAAGCTACTGGTGATAGAGAATTTTTAATGGTATTTACATTCGGTGAATATGGTTCTTTAGAACATAGTTCAAATACTGTTGGTGGTTTATCTTTATCTTATACAGGGTTTGGTGAATAATGAAGAATTTAATTGGGAAAAATTGGGTAGATGCAAGTGATGGTGGGATTATAAATGTTTATAACCCTGCTACTAATCAATTGATTGATACGGTACCAGAGAGTACGGAAAAAGATTGTGATGATGCGGTTTTAGCGGCTTTAGATGGTTTTAAAGTTTGGAGTAAAATTCCTCTTCATGAAAGAGCAGATATTTTATATAAATTTAATGATTTAGTTATTAAAAATAAAGATGAATTAGCTAAGTTACTTAGTATGGAAACCGGTAAACCAATTAAGGAAGCTATTGGTGAGATAGCTAATGTTAATATTGGTTTAAGAGCTTTTGTTGAGAAAGCTAAGCATGAATATGGTGCTTTAATACCATTTGGTCAAGAAAAAGGAAATGAGAAAAATTTACAATATACAATAAAAGCTCCTCATGGAGTGGTGGTAGCGGTTATTCCTTTTAATTTTCCAAGTGATTTATTTACACAGAAAGTACCTTCAGCTTTAATTATGGGGAACTCAGTTATTTTAAAACCTTCTGCTCATAATCCTTTAACTTTAAATAGATATGCTGAGTTATTATTAGAAGCAGGTGTTAGTGTGGGGGCTATTAATGTAATTAATGGTACTGGTGCTTTAGCTGCGCAATCTTTAGCTAAGAATAAAGGTGTTTCTTTAGTTAGTTTAACTGGTTCTACTATGGCTGGGATGGAAACTATGAAAACTTGTAGTGAGAATCTAACTCATGTTATGTTGGAATTGGGTGGAAATGATGCTTTTATTCTACATAAAGATGGTGATGTTGATTTAGCTGTTTCGGAGACTATTTGGGGTAGGTTTTATAACACAGGTCAAGTGTGTTGTGCTTCTAAGAGATTTTTAATCCATAAAGATGTTAAGGAAGAGTATTTATCTAAATTAGTTAAAAGAGTATCTGAAATTAAAATTGGAGATCCTAGTTTAATGGAGACAGAACTTGGTTGTTTAATTAATGAGAATGCGGCTATTAATGTTGAAAAACAAGTTAATGATATGGTGGCTTTAGGAGCTAGAATTGTATTTGGTGGTAAAAGACAAGGTGCTTTTTATCAACCAACTATAATTGATAATGTAACTAGAGATATGCCAGTGGCTAAGGATTTAGAAATTTTTGGTCCGGTTGTTTCAATTATTACTTATGAAGATATTAATGAAGCTATTGAAATAGCTAATCAATCATCATTTGGTTTATGTGGTAATATTATATCTCGTGATATGAAGACTTGTTTTTTAGTATCTGAGAAGTTAGAATGTGGTGGAGTTATTATTAATGGTGCTTCATTCTTTAGATCATTTGAAATGCCTTTTGGTGGATGGAAACATTCAGGAATTGGTAATGAAGGTGTTATGACTACTTTAGATGA
>CAYJJY010000046.1:0-11147 GCA_964370615.1 uncultured Muribaculaceae bacterium | reverse complement strand
GTTATAGTTATCCTAAAGCTTTATCTTTATCTAGTAGTGAATATGTTAGTAGTCCGAATGATATTTTAGGTGTTTGTTATATTAAAGCAATTAATAAGTTAAATAGCAATATTATTCCTGTTTGTATAAAAAGAACTAATGATTATCATTCTTTGGAGTTAAATAATAAAGTTACTAGTGCTTCTAGTATAAGAAAAGGGCTTAGAGAAAAAAAGGACATTTCTTCTTTTGTTCCTACTGATAAATATATAAAAAATATTGATTTAAATAGTTTATTTTCTATTCTTAAGCATCGTATTATATTTGATGATATTTTAGAAATTCAAACTATTGATGAAAATTTAGCTGGTTTATTAAAAAAACATATTTTGAAAAGTAATTCGATTGAAGAATTAATTAGTTATGTTAAAAATAAAAATATCACTTACAATAAAATCAAAAGAAGTTTAGTTCATATTTTGGTAAACTTTAAAAAAGTTGATTTTATTAATGAAGTTAATTATATTCGAATTTTAGGTTTAAATACGAAGGGACAACAATATTTAAATAGTATTAAAAAACAGGTTGATGTTTCAATTTATTCAAAATTTAATAATGTTATGCAACTTGAGTATGATGCTTCTGTAATTTATTCTCTTGTGAATAATGATGATATTTTAAAAAAGGAAGTTTCTTCTTTTATAAAATTTAATTAAAAAAAATCTTTATTTGTTTAAAGATTTTTTTATATATTCATCAACATTATTTATGGTTTTTTCAAAATCATTATAATCGGTTTCAAACCAATTTATTTTCATTTGATTATTTAACCATGTATATTGTCTTTTAGCATATCTTCTACTGTTTTGTTTTATAATGTTTAAGCAGTTCTCTAGTGTTTCTGTTTTTTCAAAATATGGAAATAGTTCTTTGTAACCAATTGGGGTTGTAATTGCTCTTGTTCTTATTTTTGAATTATATATTTCTTCTGCTTCTTTTAATAACCCTTCTTTCACCATGATATCTACTCTATTATTTATTTTTTCATATAATAAACTTCTTTCACATGTTAAACCAATAAAAATAGTGTCATAAATGAGTGTCTCGGTTTTTTCTTGTTCACTAAATAATTTGTTGGTTGATTTTATGTAACTTAGAGCTCTTTCGAGTCTTTTTTTATTATTTATGTGAATATTGTGATTAGGATCTAATTTGTTTAGTTCTTCAAATAATTCTTCTTTTGAAAGATGAGAAAAGTCTAATTTTTCTTCTTCTTCAAATTTGTAGTCATATAAACAGGCTTTTATATATAAACCTGTCCCTCCAACCAATATCGGTGTTTTATTATTTTTTATTATTTCATTTATTTTATTTCTGGCATCTTTTTGATAATCAAAAACTGTATACTCTTCTTCTATAGTTTTAATATCGATTAAATGATGGATAATATTTTCTTTTTCTTCTTCTTTAATTTTAGCGGTTGCTATATCTAGTGTTTTAAATACTTGAGTACTATCACAATTTATAATTTCGCCATTATATTTTTTTGCTAACTCAATACTTAGTTTTGTTTTACCAACTGCTGTTGGTCCTGTAATCACTATTACCATATTTTCCTCCTAAACAAAAAAAGCCTTATGGCTTTTAATATTTTATATGGCGGAGTAGAGAAGATTTGAACTTCCGCGCCGGTTACCCGACCTACACCCTTAGCAGGGGCGCCTCTTCAGCCACTTGAGTACTACTCCGTTACATATATAATTTTACTATATATTTAAACATAAATCAATAGAAATTATATATTTTTTGTTTTTTTTAAAAACCTATTGTTTTAACTTTGGTTGTTCCTAATTCATTTTCGATACTATCAGGTAAATCTTCTAAAGTTATTTGATAGTTTTCTTTTTGATACTTTTCCACAATATTTTGTTTATGTTGTAATAAAATCTTATCTGCCATATTTTCAGCGAATCTAGCATTTCCAAAATCTTTATTTTGAATTGATTTATTTATGACTAATTTTATTTTTTCGATTACTGGTTCTGTAATTTCAAAACTTTCATTTTGTTTTTTTATAGAATTAATGATAACTTGTAAAATTTCTTCTTCTGTAAAATTTCTAAAACTTAATGTTGTATTTAATCTAGAACGTAATCCAGAATTCATTTTTAAAAATTCTTCCATTTCTTTTTGATATCCAATAAAGAAAAACGTTACTTTATTTCTTAACTCTTCTATATCAGCGTTTTTATCTATTTCCATTTCTTTAATAATCATATTTAATACATTAGTATAAAATGTTTTTTTATCGCTATTAAACGCATATGCTTCATCAATAATTAATACTTTACCTCGGTTTTTCGCAAATATTTCATTGGTTTGTGTTTCTGAAAAACCTTCGTATTTTCCTAAGAAACTACTTGGTAAAACTTTAGTCACACCTTGATTGTGTGTATATCCTAGTTTAGTCATGATATTACTAAGAATATTGGCGATAGTTGTTTTTCCTGTTCCTGGATTACCAATTAATAAACAGTTATTATTAATTTTAAGTAAATCAATTTCTATTTCTTCATCACTCATATCAGAATAGAGATGATTATAAGTTACAATCAAAATTAATTTATTTACATATTCTTTAATTTCTTGTAAACCAACTAATTTATCTAATTGATTTAATTCTTTTTCAATTACCTTTTTAATTTCATCTTTTGAATTGAATCTTTTTTTGGTGTACTCTTCTGGTTCATCAATAATAATGTATGGTTTTTTTTCAGGGTATTTCAATGGTTTTTCTTCAGTTACTGTGTTTATTTTACCATTACATATTTGTTCAAGTTCATCATCACTAAAATCTTTTACTGTAACTATGTCATCAGCCCCTGTATAAATTAATACAGTTGCTTTCACAGCATTTTCGTTAAAATAACTTTCTAAACTGTCTTCAAGTGTTAAGTTGGGATATTTTTCTTGTAATTCATTTGCTGTGATAATATTATGTGCAAGGGCAATTTCATCGATAGCAAATGATATATCAATCAATTCATCTAAAATTAAATATTCAACTTTTGTTAAATCTTCAACAAATACCACTTCATCGTCTTCTTCTGATATTACAACATTCCCCTTGATTACATTTAATATTTCAAATGTAGTTAATTGACTTTCTAGTAAATTCCTAGTTGGTTTATATAATATAGCATATTGGTCGTTTACTTCTTCTTTTTTCATCAGGCACCTCTTTTGGTACTTATTATATCACTTTGTTTCGAAAAGTCAAAAAAAAGTTAAATAATTTTAACTTTTTGGTTTAAATATAAATGATAATACAAAAGAAAATATAATGGCTGCAGTTATACCTGAAGCTGTTAAATTGAACATTCCTGACATTAATCCCATAAAACCTATGTCTGAAGTTGCGGATATTGAACCGTGAGCTAGTAAGTGTCCAAAACTGGTAATTGGAACTAAAGCTCCAGAACCTGCCCATAAAATAATTTTATCATATATATTAAAGATATCTAAAAATGATCCTACTATGACAAATATTGTGGTTATATGCCCTGGTGTTAGTTTGGTGTTATCAAATATCAATTGACCGATACCACAAATAATTCCACAAAATATAAATGCATTTATATATATCATATTGCCTCCAAACTAATTGCGTGAGCTACTGCTGGAATTGAATTTTTCTCATTAACCATTGTGGTACTTAATAAAGCACCGGTTGCTACTAATAAAACTTTTTTTAAATTATTTTTTTTCATTTCTTTTATAATGTAACTGTATGTAACTAATGGGGCACAAGCTGGACCAGATGCGCCTGAATAAACTGGTTGTTTTTTTATATCATAAATCATAGTACCACAATCATCATATTTATTTAAAATTATATTATATTCTGTTTCTAAGTAATCTTTTAGTATTTCTTTTCCGTATATTCCTAAATCGCCAGTTAAGATTAAATCATAGTAATCTATATTTCTTTTAGTATCTTTTAGATGAGTGTTTATAGTTTCGGCTGCAGCTGGTGCCATTACTGCTCCCATTTGATAGGCATCTTTAGTTCCTAAATCTATCACAGTTCCTATAGTTGAACTTTCTATTTTTATTCCTTTTTTATTGGATGTCAAATATGCTGTTGCTGCTCCGGTGCAGGTAAATGTTGTTGTTTTAGGTTTTGGACCACCATATTCAACTGGATATCTAAATTGTTTTTCGGCGGCATTATTATGTGATGAACAGGTAGTTATTCCGTTTTTTATTTGTCCTGCTTCAATCATATTAGCTAGTATAATTAATTGTAAAACACTAGTTGCACAAGCAGCATATACCCCGATATATGGAATTTTGATACTATTAGCAGCGTAGTTTGAAGCTACAATTTGATTTAGTAAATCTCCTGATATATGAATGTTGATATTCTCTTTTTTTATTTTAGTTTTTTTTAATAAGATATCTACTACTTCTTCAATTGATCTTATTTCAGCTTTTTCCCATGAGTTTGTTTTAAAATAAAAGTCATCATAATTTTTATCAAAGTATTTTGCGAGTGGTCCTTTATTTTCATATGGTCCAACTATGGTTGCTGTTTCATTGATGTAAACGTTATTATATTTAAAAGTCATTTCTATCCTCCTAAAATTACAAATCTAAGTAGTCCAAAAAAATATGAACTTATTACACCAAAAACTATAACTGAACCTGCTAATTTAAACATATTAGCTCCTATACCTGTTACTAATCCTTCTTTTTTATATTCCATAGTTGCGCTCATCATTGCATGAGCAAATCCTGTAATTGGTATAATTAATCCGCATTTAGCGAAATTAACAAACTTGTCAAAAAAACCAATCGCTGTTGCTAAGCACCCTATAAAGATTAAAGTTATTATCATTAAAGTACTAGCATCACTTGTAGGAATATTAAAAAAATATGAATATACATCTGTTAGAACTTGTCCTAGCATTCCCATAAATCCACCTATTACAAACGCTTTTATAAAGTTTTTTATTATATTTTCTTTGGGAGTGTGATTTTTAACTATCATTTTATATTTATTTATTTCCATATTATCCTCCTACTATATTGTGTTTTATATTTTTGAAAAATATACAAAAAAAATGTAAATTTAATTACATTTTTAAATTAACATTCGATCTTTTAATTTTTTAAATACTTTTTGTTCTTGACGATATACTTGAACTTGACTTTTCCCTAGCATTTCGGCTGTTTCTTGTTGAGTATATCCTTCATAGTATCGTTTTAAAATTAATTCTTGTTCAGATGGTGATAAGTTTTCTAATTCTGTTTTTAACATCATTAACTCATCTTTATTTTTTTCTTCGATACTTATTGTATCTAACAAATTAATTTCTTTGCCATTGCTTGTTAATGGTTCATCAAGACTGTGAATAGTTTTTGGGGTATTTAGTGCTTCAATAACTAATTCTTCTGGTATTTCTAAAAATTGAGCTATGTCTTTGTTACTAGGAAAATATCCTAGTTGTTGACTTAAATACATTGATGCTTTCTCTATTTTAGAATTTAATGCTTGAAGATTTCTATTTATTTTTAATGTTTTATCTTCTCTTATTAACTTTCTCATTTCCCCTAAAATATACTTATAAGCAAATGTAGTAAATTTTATATTTAAGTTAGGATTATATTTTGTATAGGCTTCAAGCATTCCTAATCTTCCAGCTTGAAACAGGTCTTCTTTATTGGGATAAAAAGAATAAAATTTCATTAATCCATAAATTAAGTTTTGATTTTCTAATATTAAATTTTCGTTCATATAATCACCCTTTGTGAATACATAATAGCATTTTTAATAAAACTTTATTCATATTCGACAAAACTAGTGTTTTTTTCTTTTCGACATTTTTTGAATTAGTAATAATAAAAGTAAGATTAAAAATAAAATTATTCCAGCAATCATACTTATATTTTCTAAATTATCTATTTGTAATAAATAGTCATTACTTTTAGTTTCCATTTCATTTTTCAATTGATTTATTTCATTATTTAAATTAGAGATTGTTTCATCCTTTATAGTTGTAACGTTAAAGATTTCTTCATTTTGAGTTTTTAATTGTGTTTCTAATTCTTCTACTTTGTTGCGATAAATTGTTTCTATTACTTTCATTTCACTTTCATAATAAGTTATTATTTCATTGTTTATTTTTTGATGATTTAATTTTATAAATTCTATTTCATCTAATAAGTTTTGATTATTTAGTTTTAAACTTTCATTTTCTACTGTTTTATTTTTTAGTTCATTTTCATATTCTTCAATTTTTATTAAATTCTCATTTATTTTATCACTATAATCTTTTAGTGTTAGTTCATGATTTGTAGTTAAATCCTTGATTTGATTTTCTAAGTCATTTATACATTGTTCTAGTGAATCGCAGTTTTCTTCGCATTGTTTTAATTGTTCACTGTACTGTTCTAGTTGTTTTTTTAAATCTGATATTTCTTGTTCATATGTTTCTTTTTCTTTATTAATATCATTTTCTAATTGTGTTAATTGGGTGTTTAAATCTTTTATTGTTTGTTCATAATCTTTTATTATATTATCTTTGATATCAACATTTATTTCTCTGTCTATATTAAAGCTTTCGCTTTTAATATTTAGATTGTATGTTCCGTTTTGATTTATATTTAAGTTTGATGTTAATTCTAATGGTTCTGTTGTTTCTTTTATAAAATTATTTAAATTGTAGTCATAATCTGTAATTATTAGTTCATCTAATATGATTTTTTCTCTAGTTTGAGAACGGTAATATATTTTTTCTTCACCTTTGATATTGTATTCGCCTATTGGTTCTTTGGAATAGATATTGTTTGTTTCATTTGTTTTTAAAATCGGTTTACAATATTTATTTTGATAACGATATTCTGTTGTTTGATTGTTTTCAACAATATAATTTTCATCATATGATTCATATGATTTGTGATTAAATGTCCAAAAACTTTTATCTAATGTTGTTATATTATGGGTATTAGTTATAAAACCACTTCCCCAAAATAATTCTCTGTTCATATTTATTTGTTCTATTCCGTAAAAATCACCACCAGTACTTGAGTAATTGATAACATATGAACTATTTGTAGCTCCCATGTCAAAAATATACATTAATACTTTTATTTGATTTACAGGATAATAGCCATTTAAATCTAAAATAAATTGTCCGCCATTTTTAATAAAGGCTTCATTGGTATCATATATTCCATTACTTATATTGGTGTAGAAATTCTCATAACACCCTTCACATTCAATTGTATAGTTTAATTCTGTATCATTATACATTATATCAATTTCAGGGATTCTGAAGTTTTCGTAACTACCAATTGTATTTGTTATATGTATATATCTTACTTGATAAGACAGTGTATAATCGTTTAATGTTCTACTTTCAATGTTCATATCTGATGTTTGGTTTAAACTACTACTCCACTCACTAAACTCACTATAATAACAATCATTTGAAAATATTTCATCTTCATTGTATATTTTATATTCCCCTAATTGTTCTGTGTTTTTATACCATAGATATCTAGTTTCTGTTTCCACATTTGTTAATTCATTTTCTATTATCTCATTTTCACTATATTCAGAAAAGTTACTATATTCTGAATAAATTTCTTCTTGAGCGTAAATTTTAAGTGGTACTAAAAATATCATTAGTATTAAAATTAGTCTTTTCATTTATCCTCCTATTTCTATTACTTCACTAAAACATTCTATTTTTTTTATTGTTTTATTTATCATCACTTCAAATATTATTTTTCTATTATCTTTTTCGAATAATACTAGCATACTTTTTACTTCTTCTACTTTTTCATCAATAATCACTTTTAAAAAATCTTTTATTTTATTAATATCAATAAGTTCATTTAATAATTGATTATTTATACTCATTATTCACCTCCTACTTGTTATATAGGCTATAAATAATTGATTTCCTTTTTAAAATAAAAAAAACAATTGAATTTTTATCAATTGTTTAAATATTCTTTTAAAAATTTTCCGGTATGACTTTCTTCACATTTAGAAATATCTTCTGGGGTTCCTTTGCAAACTATGTTTCCACCTCTAAATCCACCTTCTGGTCCGATATCTATAATGTGATCTGCTACTTTAATTACGTCTAAGTTGTGTTCTATTACTATTACGGTATCACCGTTATCTACTATTCTATTTAAAATGACTAGTAGTTTTTTTATGTCATGGATGTGTAATCCAGTAGTTGGTTCATCTAATATAAATAAGCTTTTACCGGTTGGTTTTTTTTGTAATTCTTTGGCTAGTTTAACTCTGGCTGCTTCTCCTCCTGATAGGGTTGGAGCGCTTTGGCCTAATTTTATATATGATAATCCAACATCACTAAGCATTTGAAGTTTGTTTTTTATTTTAGGATGGTTTTCAAAGAATTCTAATGCTTCGTCTACTCTTAATTCTAAAACATCATGGATATTTTTATCTTTGTATTTGATATCTAATGTTTCGCTATTGTATCTTGTTCCACCACATACTTCACAAGGTACATATACATCTGGTAAGAAGTGCATTTCTATTTTTTTAACTCCATCGCCCCAACATGCTTCACAACGTCCACCTTTAACGTTGAATGAGAATCTTCCTTTTTCATATCCTCTGATTTTAGCTTCTTTGGTTTGAGTAAAGACATCTCTTATATCATCAAATACTCCTGTGTATGTAGCTGGATTACTTCGTGGTGTTCGTCCAATTGGTGTTTGTGATATATCGACTACTTTATCAATGTGTTCGATACCTTTTATTTCTTTATGTTTTCCAGGTTTTTCTTTTGTTTTATAAAGGTTACTAGCTACAGCTTTATATAATATTTCATTAACTAGACTTGATTTACCTGAACCTGAAACTCCTGTAACACAAGTTAGGGTATTTAATGGAAATTTAACATTGATGTTTTTCAAGTTATTTTCACTAGCTTTTTTTATTTCAATGAAGTTTTTATTTCCTTTTCTTCTTGTTTTAGGAACTTCTATTTTTTCTTTTCCTGATAGATATTTTCCGGTTAATGAATTTTGGTTATTCATTACTTCTTGTGGTGTTCCTTCGGCTACTACTTTCCCACCGTTAGTTCCAGCTTGTGGTCCAATATCTACTAGGTAATCACTGGCTAACATGGTATCTGAATCATGTTCAACAACTATTAGGGTGTTTCCTAAATCTCTCATTTCTAATAATGAGTTAATTAATCTTTCGTTATCTCGTTGATGTAATCCAATTGATGGTTCGTCTAAAACGTATAAAACTCCTGTTAATCTTGAACCTATTTGAGTGGCTAGTCTAATTCTTTGGGCTTCACCACCTGATAAGGTTTTAGCTTCTCTATGAAGTGTTAAATAATCTAATCCAACGTTAATTAAAAAGTTAACTCTTTCTTTTATTTCTTTAATTAATAATTCGGAAATATTTTTTTGTTCTTCTGTTAGTTTTAATTCGTTTAAAAAGATAATTAATTCGCCAATACTTAAATTAGTTACTTCGTATATATTTTTTTTATTTATTTTAACTGCTAGGACTTTATCATCTAGTCTAGCGCCATTACATGTAGTACATACTTGTTCTAACATGTAGTTTTCTATCCATTCTCTAATCCAAGTACTTTTTGTTTCCATGTATCTACGTTCTAAATTATTAATTATACCTTCAAAGAAATCTTTACTAGTTCTTTTGTTTCCTGATTTTGATGTATAATTAAATTCAAATAATTCTTTAGTTCCGTATAAAACTATATCTAGGTGTTCTTTTTTTAAGTCTTTTATTGGGGTATTCAAATCAAATCCATAGTGTTTTGATATGGTATTTAATTGAGTTGAGTAGATACTATTGTCATCGTCTAAGTTTAAAGATACAATGGCTCCTTCATTGATGCTTTTAGTTTTGTCAGGTATGATTAAATCGATATCTATTTTTAATTTATTTCCTAAACCTTTACAATCTGGACAGGCTCCATACGGGGAATTAAATGAAAACATTCTCGGTTCTAATTCTGGTAGAGAGAAATCGCAATGAGGACATCCATATGATTCACTCATGATGATTGGTTCGTGTCCTATAACATCTACTTCGACTTTTCCTTTAGCTAGTTTAGCGGCCAATTCGATTGATTCGTATAATCTACTTCTAATGTCTTCTTTAATAATCAATCTATCAACTACTACTTTTATAGTATGTTTTTTATTTTTATCTAGGTTTATTTCTTCTGTTAAATCGTATTCTATTTCATTTATAATAACTCTAACAAAACCTTCTTTAGTTAGTTTTTCTAGTAAGTCTTTATGGGTTCCTTTAGCTAAGTTAGTTACAGGACTTAATATTCTTATTTTGGTATTTAATTCTAGTTTTAATATTTGGTTAGTCATTTCTTCAATTGATTGTGAAGAAATAGCTATTTTATGATTAGGACAATATGGTACACCAATTCTTGCAAATAATAATCTTAAGTGATCATATATTTCTGTTACGGTACCAACTGTACTTCTTGGGTTTTTATTGGTTGTTTTTTGGTCAATTGAAATAGCAGGAGATAATCCTTCGATACTATCAACATCTGGTTTTTCTACTCCACCTAAAAACTGTCTAGCATAAGCATTTAGACTTTCAACGTATCTTCTTTGTCCTTCAGCGTAAATGGTATCAAAAGCTAAGCTTGATTTTCCTGAACCTGAAACTCCTGTCATTACTATTAATTTGTTTTTTGGTAACTCGATATTAATATTCTTTAAATTATTTTCGCGAGCACCTTTTACTATTATTTTATCCATATACATCACCTTTATTATTTTGTTTCAAATCAGTGATATTATATCATAAATTTTTTGAAATAATAATGTTTAATTTATCTTTTTTAAATTCTTCGTTATTTATGATTTTTATTTCTTCTTCATTAAGTGGTTGTACTCTATATAATTGGTTAGATAATTGTTGTTTTTCTTTACTTAATATTTCTTTTAAATCTTTTTCTTCTCTTGCAAATATTTTATTTTGAAATATTTCTTTATAAACAATTAATTTATTGTTTAAGTAATTTTCATCTTCTCCTGTATATATTATGTTTTGTGGTAAATCTTTACCTAATATATTTATATCTATTATTTGATATATATTT
>CAYJJY010000045.1:0-11587 GCA_964370615.1 uncultured Muribaculaceae bacterium | reverse complement strand
GTGATAAAAATACTTTAGAAAGATATTTTATCTTAAAAGAAAAAGTTGATAGAAACTAATCTATCAACTTTATTTTCATTCTGGGGCGACATAAGGGAATCGAACCCTTGAATAACAGAACCACAATCTGCCGTGTTAACCACTTCACCAATATCGCCATGTAACGAATATAATTATACCAAAATTCTTTTTTTTTTGCAATACTTTTTGTAAAAAAAATAAATTTTAAAAAGTAACACTCCTATAATTAAATCATAATATGTTGTGAGGAGGAATTTATGAATAATAACTATAATAATTTTGACAATCAAAATTATAATAATATATCAAAATTTTATGATGCATATCAAGGTTTTATAAGAGGAAACTTAGAATATAATACATATAAAAATTATAAAAACTACAATACCTTTGAAGTCATGCCAATAAATGAACAAGCAAAAGCATTAACTAATATAGATGCAATATCATTTGCTATGTTAGATTTAAATTTATATTTAGATTTACATCCAGAGGATAGAGCAACAATTGATTTATATAATCAATATAGATTACAATGTGAAAGCATGATAAGCAATTACGAAAATATGTATGGACCACTCACGTTAATGAGTCCTACATTAAGTCAATATCCTTGGATGTGGAACAATCGACCATGGCCGTGGGAAAGATAAGGAGTAAATATGTGGAAATATGAAAAAAAATTAGAATATCCCGTTAATATAAATAAAAAAGATTTAAATATGGCAAAATGTTTATTTGCTCAATATGGTGGACCAGATTCAGAATTAAGTGCTGCTGTAAAATATTTAAATCAAAGATACACAATGCCAGATGAAAGAGGTTTCTCTTTATTAACAGATATAGGGACTGAAGAATTAGCTCACTGGGAAATTTTAGCTACTATGATTTTTCAGTTACTACAAGGAGCAACTATAGAAGAATTAAAACAAAATGGATTAAGTGAATACTATACAGAACATAATCATTGTGTTTTCCCTTCATCAGCTTTAGGAAATCCTTGGACATCAAGTTATGTTCAAGCAACTGGAGACTATATAGCTGATTTAGAAACCAATATGGCTTCTGAACAAAGAGCAAGAGTCACCTATGAACATTTAATAGATTTAACAAACGATCCAGATGTAATAGCTCCCTTAATGTTTTTAAGACAAAGAGAAGTTGTTCATTATAACCGTTTCAAAGAATTAAAAGAATACTATAATATTAAATTCAATATAAACAAATAACCCTATGGAAATCATAAGGTTTTTTTATTAAAATATACTATCACGATTATATTTAATGGCATTTATTTTCTCTTTATCATAAGCAGTTTTAGTTAAATCAACATCATAAATATTAGCTAAACAAATCAGATAATATAAAACATCATATAATTCTTCATTAATAGTTTCTTTTAAATTACCACCAGTTGTATCTAATGTAACTTCTTTTCTTATTGCTTTGGACAACTCCCCTACTTCTTCAATAAATTTTAAGAAATACTTATCTTTATTTTCAATATTAAAATCTAAACTTTTAATTTTTTCTTGTAAATCTTTTAAAACAATTTCCATAATAACACCTCATTATTAAAATTATATCATAAAAAGTTATCTAAAGAACATATAATTAAACAGGTGAAATTATGAAAATAAAAATTTTTTTAGTCTTATTACTACTTCTGCCCACAACAATAAAAGCCTACAACACAAGCGCTAGTGCAACAATTTTATATGAAATAAACACAGGAAAGGTAATTTATGCTGAAAATGAAAACTTGATAAGATCAGTAGCATCAATATCAAAAATAATGACAGCAATAATAGCTATTGAACACGGAAACTTAGAAGAATTAATTGTCGTAGATGATGTAATAAAAGATGCATACGGATCTTCAATATATTTAGAAATAAATGAAGAAATAACCCTAGAACAATTATTATATGGTTTGATGTTAAGAAGTGGAAACGATGCCGCTTTAGTAATAGCACAGTATATATCATTAAGTCCAGAAAATTTTGTTCAATTAATGAATGAAAAAGCCAAAGAAATAGGAATGAAAAATACTCAGTTTAATAATCCACACGGATTAGAACAAAATGGTGGAAATACATCAACCGCATATGATATGGCAATTTTAACCTCATATGCTATGCAAAATGAAATATACAAAGAAATAACAAGTACAGAAGAATATTCATTCAAAACAAATGTCAAAAACCACCACTTTGATAATAAACATAAATTATTATATCAAGAAGAATATATTACAGGTGGCAAAACAGGATATACTGAAATAGCTAATAGAACACTTGTAACAACAGCTGAACAAAACAATATTTCCTTAGTTGCAGTAACTTTAAATGATGGAAATGATTTTGTAGATCACATAAATTTGTTTGAAGAAGCATTCAATAGTCTTTGTAATATTGAAATTTTAAATAAAGGAACCATAAATATACCTAATGAAACCATCTATAAAAATTCAATCCTATACATAGAAAACGACATAAATTACATAACAGATAAACAAGATGAAAATATAATCTTAGAATATAAATTGAAAACAACAGAAGATTTTAATTCTGGTGATATTATTGGAATGTTAAATGTGATAGTGGATAACAAAATAGTTCATGTCGAAAATATATTCATAGAAAAAAAGAAACAAAGTTTAATTGAAAAATTCTTTGCCTGGTTATTTTAATGATTAATATAATCTGGTTCATATTAATTTTTTTAGGAATAGTATATAGTTTTCTAACCGGTAATGTATCAATAATAAATAAAGAATTGCTAGAATCAAGTACCCAAACTCTAGATATGGTTTTAAAAATGTTTCCCATAATGGCTTTATGGTTAGGTATAATGGCAATAGCCGAAAAATCAGGACTTTTAAAAAAATTTTCTACACTCTTATCTAAAATAATAAACCCTTTATTCCCTACTATTCCCAAAAATCATGAAAGTTTATCATATATATCTACAAACATAATAGCTAATATGTTTGGATTAGGGAGTGTTGCTACCCCATTCGGACTAAAAGCAATGCAATCATTACAAACCTTAAATAAAAAAAAAGATACTGCTTCAAATGCTATGATTACTTTTTTAGTATTAAATACTAGCGGTGTAACACTAATACCAACCACAATTCTTTCATTAAGAATGCTATATAATAGTGAAAATCCGACAATGGTTTTACTCCCAATAATTATAGTAACAACCATCGGAACAACAATAGGGTTATTAACAGATTATATTATAAGGAGAAAAAATGAGTGAATATATTCTTCCCTTCATCGTATTAATAGTAGTAACGTATGGATTAATAAAAAAAATTGATATTTTTGATGTATTTGTAGAAGGAGCCACAGAAGCACTCCCCTTAACTCTTAAGATATTTCCCTGTTTACTAGCAATGTTAGTAGCTGTTAATATTTTTTTAGAAAGTAAAATAGTCGAAAATATTTTTAATTTTATAAAATTTATTCCAACAACTATCATTCCAATGTTCATAATGAGACCAATTTCAGGAACCTCATCCCTAGCAATATTAGTTCAAATATATGAAACCATCGGACCAGATGGTTATTTAGGGACTTTAGCCTCATTAATTCAAGGAAGTACAGACACAACATTATATATAATAACCCTTTATTTTGGAAGTATCGGTATAAAAAAAATCAGGTATTCCCTATTTGTTGGATTGTTTACTGACATAATAGCTATAATAACAGCAATAATTGTCTGTAATGTCATCTTTTAACTTGCAAAATCGACTTAATTAATATATAATTTATTCAGGTGATTTAAATGGAAAGATTACAAAAAGTTATAGCAAACAGTGGTTATTGTTCAAGAAGAAAAGCAGAAGAATTAATTGCAGCTCGAAAAGTTACAGTAAATGGCGAAATAGTTTCAGAATTAGGTGTTAAAGTATCAGGTAATGATCAAATATTAGTTAACGGTTCAATAATTGACAAAGAAGATAAAGAGTATATATTGTTAAATAAACCACGTGGAGTTGTTACAACAACAAGTGATGATAAAAATAGAAAAACAGTAATTGATTTAGTAAATTCAAATAAAAGATTGTATCCAGTAGGAAGATTAGACTACGATACAACAGGAGTATTATTACTGACAAATGACGGTGAATTAACTAATATATTAATGCATCCAAGTAATAAAATCGATAAGGTATATACAGCAAAAATCGAAGGAATATTAAAAAAAGAAGAAATTGAAAAATTAAAAAAAGGATTAGTAATCGATGGATACAAAACAGCACGATGCTATGCAAAAATTAAGAAAATAGATAAAAAAACTAACAAATCATTAGTACAACTAACGATTCATGAAGGGAAAAACCATCAGGTTAAAAACATGTTTAAAGCATTAGGATATGAAGTTTTAAAATTAAAAAGAGATCAAGTAGCCTTTTTAACAACAGAAACTCTTAAACCAGGTGAAAGTAGAAAATTAACAATTAAAGAAGTTAAAAAATTATATAGTTTAAAATAAAAAGAACTCCCATACAAGAGTTCTTTTTTTTATTAAATTATAAATCGAGTAAAAACCTTCCAATAATTACTCAGAAATCATAATCGCGTCAGTTGGGCAAACACTAGCAGCCTCTTTAATAGCATCTAAAGCATCAGCCGGTACAGCAGAAAAACCTTCAGAATCACAATTTTCAAAAGTGAATTTTGCTACCCCATCAATTTCAATATAATTTTGTGCTGAATAATGACAAGCACCACATCCAATACAGTTTTCTTCAATAATTTTAGCTTTCATAAATACCCTCCTTTTTAAATTATAAAATAATTATTTATAAAAAGCAATAAAAACAGCACTTTCCCAAAAAGATATGATATAATGATAAAAATGGAGGACTATAAATGAACAAAGATATAAACATATTAATAAATAATAATATAGATGTATATGGAGATATTGGTTATTACACCGAAAAAATTCGTGGATATTTAGAAGAAATTCAAGCAACAGTAAATAATTTAAATCAAAATAAAGATAACAAAGATATGTACTTAGAACTAATAAAAAAATTAAAAATAGAAACTTTAAACTTAGGATTTAAAAATATTACAAATAAGATAAATGAACAATTAACATCAGAATATAATGAAAATCTTTATATGGAATTATTTCCAATTATAAAAGATAATGCTCATGTATTAAAAAGTTATTTAGAATCAAAAGTAAGTTTTCAAGACAAAGTAATCGTAGCAGACGATTCAAAAATAATCAGAGATTTTATTTTTCGTACGTTTAAGGAAAACTTTGAAGTAATAGAAGCAAAAAATGGTTCTGAAACAATCGAATTATTGAAACAACACAACAAGGTATCTTTATTATTTTTAGACTTAAACATGCCAGAAGTAAGCGGATTTGAAGTGTTAGAATATTTAACGCAAGAAAAACTATTTAATCAAATTCCGGTTTGCATAATAACAGGTGATGACACTAAAGATACAGTATCAAAAGCATGTTTGTACCCTATTATTGATGTTTTAAATAAACCGTTCAATGAAAAAGATTTACATAGATTGTTAGATAAAGCTAAACATATTAGTGAAAACAATTGAAAAATAACATAAAATATAGTATAATGTAATCTTGTCGAGAGGAGCATTACCATGTTAGAAAGATTAGAAGCAATAGAAAAAAGATATGATGAATTAACTGAGGAAATGATTAAACCAGAAACATTGTCAGATATAAAAAAAACAATGGAATTAGCCAAAGAACAATCATCACTAAAAGAAGCATACGATAAATATCAAATATATAAGGAATTAATTAATGACATAGCAGCAGCAAAAGAAATGTTAAAAGATGCCGAATTAGCAGCTTTTGCTCGTGATGAATTAACGGAATTAGAAGAAAATAAAAAAACTATCGAAGCAGAAATAGAAATAGTTTTATTACCAAAAGATCCAAATGATGGAAAAAATGTTATTTTAGAAATCAGAGGCGCAGCTGGTGGAGACGAAGGTAATATTTTTGCTGGTGATTTATATGATATGTATAAAAGATTTTGTGAACGCGAAGGTTTCAAAATAGAAATAATGGACGAAGAACGTTCTGATGCCGGAGGATTCTCACTAATTAGTGCTATGATAAGAGGAGAAAATGTATATTCAAAACTTAAATATGAATCAGGAGCGCACAGAGTTCAAAGAGTACCACAAACAGAAACACAAGGAAGAGTTCACACATCAACAGCCACAGTTTTAGTAATGCCTGAAGTTGAAGAAGTAGATGCTGATTTAGATATGAATGAAGTGCGTGTAGACGTAACTAGAAGTAGTGGTTGTGGAGGTCAAGGGGTTAATACAACTGATTCAGCAGTACGACTAACTCATATACCAACAGGATTAATTGTTTACTCTCAATCAGAACGAAGCCAAATAAAAAATAAAGAAAAAGCAATTAAAGTATTAAAAGCACGTCTATATGATTTAAAATTACAAGAACAAGAAAAAGAAATGGGTGCTGAAAGAAGAAATAAAATCGGAACAGGTGACCGTTCAGAAAAAATCAGAACTTACAACTATCCACAAAATAGAGTAACAGATCATCGAATTGGATTTACTCTAAATACACTAGATAGAGTTATGTTAGGTGATATTGATAAAGTTATAAACGCCTTAATCACTGAAGATCAAAATCGTAAATTACGTGGTGAGTAATGTCAGTTGAATATTTAGAAAAACATTTAAAAAAAGAAAATTTAAAAAAAGCTATAAAAAAACTAGATAAAGGTATACCAGTTCAATATATTATTGGCAATGTTGATTTTTACGGATATGAATTTAAAGTAAACAAAAATGTTTTGATACCAAGATTTGAGACTGAAGGATTAGTTGAGATAGTGCTAAAGTATATCGATAGAGATAAAAAAATAGTCGATATTGGAACAGGTTCTGGATGTATAGCAATCACAATCAAAAAAGAAATAAATTGTGAAGTTCATGCAGTTGACATATCAAAAAAAGCTTTAAAAATAGCTAAAATAAATGCTTTTAATAATAATGCTGAAATAAAATTTATTAAAGGAAATATGTTAGAACCACTAACAGAAAAATATGACGTTATAGTAAGTAATCCTCCATATATTGCATACGATGAGGAAATAGAAAAAATTGTAAAAAATAATGAACCCTCATTAGCGCTTTATGCTCCTGACGATGGTCTTTATTATTATGAACAAATAATTAAAAACAGTAAGAAAGTTTTAAATAAAAATGGAATGATTTTTTTTGAAATCGGTTATAAACAAGCAAAAAATATTAAAGAATTCGCCTTAAAATATTTAGATTGTGAAGTAGAAATGAAACAAGATTTAAGTCAAAAAGATCGTTATATAATAATTAAATTAAAATAAATTGTAAAATTTATTTTTTTTGTGCATAAATAAATAAATGCTTATTGAGAAAAAAATCTAAATAATGTATAATTATATATATAATAAAAGGGGTGTAATTGTGATATTAAGAAAACCGTATGCTTTTTTCATTAAGTTTTTCAGGTTTTTCCATTTAATTTTAACTATTCTAGCAGGTTATTTGCTATATAGAACATTCAATATATTAGCATTTTATAACGATTACACATCAACAACAATAAGTGTAATTGGCCAAGAATTAAAGGATACATTAATGTATGGGATAATATACTTAGTACCTATATTAAGTATTATAACTACATTAATAATAGTATTCATACTAATATTCAAGAAAAAACCAATAATATTTTATATATTTAATTTAATTATATATATATCAACTATTGTAATCTTAATACTAGTAAGTTTCAACCTAACAGAACTTAATACTAACTTAATTGACATTAGAGTTGTTCGTGGTGTTAGAGATATGGTCTCAATCAGTTTTATGGTTCAAATAGTAAATATATTTGTATTAGTAATCCGAACAGTAGGATTAGATTTAAAAAAATTTGATTTTAAAGGTGATTTACAAGGATTAGAAATAACAGAAGCAGATAATGAAGAATTTGAATTTGAACTAAAATTTGATGCTAATAAAACAAAAAGAAAATTCAGATATTTTATTAGAAAGGCAAAATATACATACTTAGAAAATAAATTATTTAGCCATATTTTAATAGTAGGAACAATTTTAACACTAAGTTTTGGAACATACTTACTATTTACCAACAATGAAACAATTTTAAATCAAAATCAATACTTCACAGCCAATTTAATCAATATGAAAATTAATAACACATATTTAATAACAACAGATAATAATAATCAAATAATAACTGAAGATTACTTTTATTTAATAGTTAATATTGATATCAAAAAAAACACAACAAGTAAAAAAATATTAGAATATGCCACAACGAAAATAGTTATTGATAATTACTCATATACTCCAAGTTTAACAGCAAAGGATAAAATAAATGAATTTGGAGAAATATATATCGAACAGGAACTAAACGAAGATTATGAACAATACACACTGATATATGAAATTCCAATAGAATTAAAAGAAAGAGATATGATATTTGAGTTTGTTGACAATACAACTAGTAGTAACTTAAACTTAAAAACAGTTAAAGTAAATATAAATTATGTTGATTTAACCGAAAATTTTAAAACAACAGAATCATCTTTAACGCAAAATATGACATTAAAAAATGATTATATTGGAGAATACACCTTTAATATTAACAGTATTAAAATAGAAAATATATTTTCCTTTTCATATGAATATTGTCGTACAACATGCTATCAATTTCAATCATATATTTATCCGAAAATAGATAAAAACTATAGGGAAAGTATAATGGAAATTAGATATCAAGACAGTGGTGAAGAAAATATAACCAATGTCCATAACCTATTTGATTTAATTGAAAACTATGGATATCTAGAGTACACAGTTAATGGCGAAACAAAGATTTTTAATACATATGATGAAAATAAATTTTATCCAAACGAAACACAAAATATATTATATATTGATGTTTCAGAAGAATTAAAAAATGCAACAGAAATAGTTTTAATTTTGAACATCAAAAATGAAAAATATTTATATAAATTGAAGTGATTTTTAAAAAATAATATGATATAATAAAGGAGGAAGATATGATAAAACTACTGTTATTTACATTATTATTAATACCAATATCAAGAGTAGATGCATTTTATTGTTCAAACAGTGAATTAATTGACTACAAAAAATATTCAGATAATATTACATATCGCTATGACTATGTTGAACAAAATAATACTGTTACTTTCAATGTTACTATATCAAATCTAACTCCAGGAATTTATCTGTTAGATGAAAACAACCAAGTTAGATATGATTATACAGGAAATGATATTGTTATAAATAACATTCAAAGTGGACAATCAGTATATTTTTCAATTAATGTTGCATCAGGTAGTTGTCTCGATGAGAATTTAAATTTTATTCGTTTACAACTTCCAACTTATAACCCATATTATCAAGATAAAGTATGTGAAGGATACGAATATTATAAATTATGCGATAAATGGTCAACTCATGGGTTAACCTATGAAAAATTTTTAAGTAATATGGAAGAATATAAAAAAAGTTTAATTGTGATTCCAGAAGAAGAAATTATCCCACCAGAAGATATTACAGTTTGGGATAGAATTGCTGAATTTTTATTAAGTTACTATCACATTATATTAATTACAATAATAGTGTTATGTTCAATAAAAATTTACAAAGAAAACAAAGATAGTAATATCTACAAGTAAGGAGGTAAGATGAAAGAATCATTTTGGGCCATGGCCATTGTTGGTTTAGGGATCGTTGCAATAGTTTTCATGATACTATTTCAATCAATAACAAATACCGACGAACATAATTATCACTTATTAAAAGAAGCAACTGAAGGAGCTATGTATGATGCACTTGATTTAGCAGCATATAGAGAATCAGGTGTTGTTAGAATAGATCGTGAAAAATTTGTTGAAAACTTTTTAAGAAGATTTGCTGAAAGTGCTTTATTATCAGATGTTTATTTAGTAGAAATATACGACGTTAATGAAACACCACCAAAGGTAAGTATTAGAGTAAGCAGCAGAGAAGATACAGGAATAACAGGAGAAATAATGGAGTTTCAAATAACAAATAGATTAGATGCTATTTTAGAAACACCATATTAAGAAAGGGGAAAAAATATGAACAACTTTTTAATATCATTAAAAAAATTTATTACAAACAAAAATACAGTTACAGTTATAGGGGTTATAGCAATTATGGGGTTATTATTCTGGGGATACACAACTTCAGTTGAAAGCCAAACAAAACCTATATCAGTACCGATAGCAACAAGTACAATTCAACCACGTACATTAATAACAAATGACATGATTGAAATAATAAAAGTACCAGCTGTTTCAGTTAGTTCTAACGTAATTACAAATTCTAACTCAATTATAGGAAAATATAGTAATATTAATACAGTAATACCTGCAGGAAGTATGTTTTACTCAGATGTAGTAATATCAGTAGATCAAATTCCAGGTTCAGAATTTTCAATGTTAGAAGATGGATATCGTCCATATTCTTTAGAAGTTAATTTAGATTCAACATATGGAAATTCAATTAAACCAGGAGATGTAATCGACATTTACATGAAAGCAGAAGATGAAGTATCACGAGTTATGATCGGACGTCTGATTTCACAAGTAGAAGTAATTGCAGTAAAAGATTCATCAGGAAATGATGTATTCGAAAATACAGCTAACGTTGGTAATCCAGATACTATTTTAATAGGAGTTCCAGAAGATATATTTATTTTATTAAAAAAATCAGAATATTTAACAGCTGAACAAGTTGAAATATTCCCAGTACCATATGGTGGTGTAGCTCCAGATGCAGATATTTCATTAGATAGAGAAGAATTAATCGAATTTATTAATTTAAAAACAGTTAACTTTTCAGATGCAACAACAGAAACACCAGAACCAACACCAGAAACAGACGTAACACCAGCCCCATCAGTAGATGGAATTCAATAATGCAAGAATCATTATTCTCACAAATTGATTTTGGACCATTAAAACAATACTTAGTCTTAGATGATGTTACCGACATTTCTTATAGTAATGGTGGGCAATTATGGTTAAAAACGTTATCGCGAGGATATGTAAGAGTGGAAAATCCAGAAGTAAACGATTCAATGATGGAAAAATTAGCTTTCCAATGTTCAAACGTAATGGGAAGAAGTTTTAATGCAGCCCATCCATTTCTGGATTCTGAAAGTTCAGAATTACGTATGAACTTTGTTCATGAATCAATAGCAAGTAATGGAATAGCATGTGTTATAAGAAAGACACCAGCTAAAATCAGATTAGAAAAAGAAAAAATATTGAATGAAAAATATATTACAGAAGAAGTACATGATTTCCTAGTACAAGCTGTTTTAGCTCATTGCAACATAATTGTTTGTGGAGAAACAGGTTCAGGAAAAACAGAGTTTGTAAAATATTTAGCATCTAAAACAAGAGTAGATGAAAAATTAATAACAATAGAAGATACTC
>CAYJJY010000044.1:0-11822 GCA_964370615.1 uncultured Muribaculaceae bacterium | reverse complement strand
CTTATTATGATGAGGATTTATTTGTAGGAATAATGTTTACAATTGAATCTAAAAAATCTTTATTTGTATTTTATATAGCAGTTAATGATGAAATTCAATCAAAGGGTTATGGCAGTAAATTATTAAGTAGTTTATTTGAAAAATATCAAGATAAACCTATTTCTTTATTTATTGAAACAATGGATGATAAAAATGCTATTAACTATGAACAAAGAGTTAAAAGATTATCTTTTTATGAAAAAAATGGATTTATACATACGGGAATAAAAGCGGGAGGAAAAACACCTTTTATAGATATTTTATCTACTGATAAAAACTTTAGTGTAAAAGATGCAAAAAAATTATTAAGAATTATGCCTATGAAGATATTTACAGAATAATATAAGTTATCACTATTAAAGTGATGATTTTTTTTAATTGTTCATTATGTTTTAGTGGTCTAAGTTTTTTTGAATATGTTATAATATATATATAAAAAATTAAAAAGTTTTATGAAAGGATAAATTATGAATAAAAAAATTGATTTACATATACATTCTACATTTTCTGATGGTATGTTAACGCCAAAAGAAATTTGTGATGAAGCTTGTAAAAATGAGGTTAGTATAATATCAATTGCTGATCATGATACTATTGATGCTTATACTGATGAATTATTTTTATATGCAAAGAAGTTAAAAATAGATTTAATACCTGGTGTTGAAATATCGGCAAAAGATAATGAAATTTCAGTTCATGTCCTTGGATATAATTTTGATATAAATAATCAAAGATTAAAAGATGAACTAAATTTATTAAGAGAATCAAGACACATATATTTAGACCAAGTTGTAAAAAAATTAAGTTCTTTAGGGTATGTTGTTGGTATTGAAAAGTTAAGAAGCATTGAAGCTGTATCAAAAGCACATATAGCGCACAATATAATAGATAATAATATTAATAAAGACCTACTTATAAAAGATTTTGGTTGTATACCAACAAAGGGATTATTTATAGAAACAATCATGAATGAAGGTGGACCTGCTTATGTAGTAAAGAAATCAATTACTCCGGTGATGGCCAGTAAACTAATAAAAGAAGCTGGTGGTAAAGTTGTTTTAGCGCATCCTGTTTGTTATAAATATGAAAAAAGCAAAGATAGTCAGTATGTAATAGGTTTATTAAATGAAATCAAAGCAGATGGTTTAGAAGCTATTTATTTATATGTGGATAAAAATGATAAAGAAATTAATGATATTGTAAAATGGTGTGAGTTAGCTGATGAGTTAGGTTTATTTATTACAGTTGGTTCTGATTTTCATTATAGTGATGGTATAAGGCCAGAGATAGGATTTAAAAACAAAAACATTGATAAATATATGGGTGAAAATATATTAAATAATATAATGAATTAGAAGAAATATGATATGAGGGATAGATATGAACAAGCTGAATGGAAAAATGAATTCTTAATTCAAGATCCCAATGTTTTAAGATTTAAAGAAGATGTTTAAGGAGAAGATAATATGGATTTTAGATTAGCAACTATTAATGACTTAAATGAAATTAAATTAATGTATTCAAAGTTAATAGATGAAATGAATAAAAACGGTATAGAAATATGGGATGAAATTTACCCAAATGATTATTTTATAAATGATATTGAAAATAAATCACTTTATGTTCTTTTAAAGGATAATAAAATTGTTGGTGCTTTCGCACTGTCTGAAGAACATAAGGGTGAAAAAGAAGTAGAATGGGAAAATACTAATGTTAAATGTCTTTATATTGATAGATTAGGTGTTAATGTTGAATGTACTAAAAAGGGTATTGGAACAGAACTTTTATCAAATGCTTTAAGATTTGCTAAAGAAAAAACAGTAGATTATTTAAGATTGTTTGTTATAGATTATAATATACCTGCAATTAAATTATATGAAAAATTTGGTTTTAAAAAGGTTAGCGGTATATATAATGAAGTAATTGATGAAAGTTTAATCTTTAATGAATATGGTTATGAAATTAAAGTAAATTAAATATTTGTAAAATAAATAGTTGATTGACATATCAAGTATATAAATATATAATTAATAATATAAGGAGAATAATATGAAAAATATTTTTAAAATTTGTTTTTTACTTACTGTTTCTACATTAGCATTTGTTTTTTTAGGAACTACAAGTGCAAAAGCGCTAGATAGGTTACAATTTGATGTGATTGAACCTTATGAAAATGAAGATGGGGAGTTTGCATATAACGTACTTCATTCTGATGTAACATCGTATGATATTGGGAATATACCTTTTGGTGAATCAAAAGTTATAACTTTAAGAATTATTAATAGTGGTAATGATATTGCTATTTTGGACTATGGATTTTATAAAAATGCAACTAGTACTGACCCTAGTAATAGTGCCAATAATTTTGAACAGTTTAAGTTATATTATGGAGATACTGATATTGTTGTTAATAAAGCTGTTCTTACTAAAGCATCAGTATTACAAATTAGAATTGATAGTGCTACTATTGGGAACTTTGCGCGTCGTGATGAAAGCGCTACTTTAATATTAGAGACTTATCTTGGAAATTATAATTTTACTATAACTGCTCAGGATACTTCAATAATTGTAGATGAGCCAGTTGTAAATCCAAACGTTCCACTTACATATAATGGTTCTGAGCAAACAATGGATTTTTATAATTTAAATTTGGGAGTTTATGAAAAGATTAATTTTGATTATTCTCTTCAGCAAATTCTAGCAGTGTCTGGTAATACAGCAACTGACGCTGGTACTTATACAGCAAGTGTTATAATTGATTTTACTAATATAGGGAGTTGGCCTGCACATTTAAATCCAAGTGGTCGCTTCAATAATATAGTTTATGTGGAATGGGAAATTAAGAAAAAAATAGAAACTCTTGCTGGAACATCTTATGATGGATTAGAGGGGAATGAACTTTCAACAATATCCCTACCTACTGGATGGAGTTGGGTTAATCCTACAGATACCATGGTATATGGTGTTTCTGAATATGAAGCAGTTTATACTCCAACTGATACTAATAATTATGAAACAGTAAATGAAAATATTGTAGTGAATGTAACAAAACAATATTCAGTAGAATTTGATTTATCTGTTGATGCTATGACTGATGCTTCTTCTAATATTGAGAAATTAAAAGAAGGAGAATCGAAAGTATATCAAATAACAGCTAATTCTGGATATTTAATTAATTCTGTTAAAATAAATAATATAGAACAATTAAAAGATGGAGAGTTAGTATCAACTATGCCAATAAATATAAATAATATTAATCAAAATTATGAGATAGTTGCTACAACAGAAAGAATAATTGTTTTCCCTGTTGAAGGTTATGATGAATTAATTATTGATATAAAAGATAATAAAAGTTTTGAAATAAAATTTCCTGGTGAATTTTCAGATTTTAAATTTAAGGAAGTAATTCTTAATGGGAATGTTATTACTAGTGGATTTAGTTTTAAAGAAGGTAGTATAATAATGGTTATTGAAGAGGAACTTCTTTCTACTCTAAGTAATGGTGAATATAATGTTGCAATAACTTTAGAAGATAATTCATTAGCAATAGCAAGATTTAATATTTTAAACAGTGAAGTTACAAATCCTGATACAGGTGAGAATGATGTTACTCCTGGTGATACTACTAATCCTGATACGGGTGAGAATGGTACTACTCCTGAAGATACTACTAATCCTAGTACAGGTGATAATGTATTAATTTATGGTATACTTACTTTATTATCTTTATTTGGATTGACAATGACTACACGTTTAAAAAAAAATAATAAAAATATATAAGATTTAAGTAAATACTTGAATCTTTTTTTGTAATATAACAAAAGAACTCATAATTAAACCTAATTCATTGAAAATAATTGTAAATTGATATATAATTTAGATAATTAACTAACATCTTGCAGTAATATTAATTAAAAATTAAATTTAAGAATAAGGAGGTGTTATATATGAGAAAATTATCGATAGTAGTTGTTTTTCTTTCTATAATGTTTATTAGTATTGGATATTCTGCATTAAATACAAATTTAACTATATCCGGAGAACTAGTAGTTCGTAGTAATTATGGAATTCAAATAACAAACATTTATATAAAAGAATCTTTTAATGATGCAACGGAATTATTTAACTCTACTTTTACGACTAGTAACACTAATATGGGGATATTATTACCTTATGAAAATTCAGAAATAACTTTGATTGTAGAAGTAACAAATTTTTCAAGTGAAATTTATCACTTAGATAACGTAATTGAGTTAATGAATAATAATAGTGATATTGGTTATGAAATAAAAGATAAAGAAGTATTATATTTTGCTGGAAATAGTGTTACTGAAATAGAAATTTCTTTTTATCATAATAATTATAATGAGAGTAATGTTAATTTAAATTTAAATCTTAATTATGAATTTGTTACTATTAATTATCAAAACTTAGAATATATAGTTTACTCTGGAACTCAGTATATTGATTCAGGTTTATTAAATACAGGGGATTATATATTTGAAACGGAATTTAATATGACTGGTTATGTAAGTGATGGAGGTTGGATTGTGTCTGGACGAACAAGTTCTAGTCATACCTTAGGGGTGTTTTTAGGGAGAACTGGGGTATTTAGTATATATGGTGGACCGTCAGTTTCTAGAACTCCTGTTATATCACCAAATACTGGATGGCATACTTTTTATTTTTCACGAACAGAAAGTATAATTGATAATAGAAATTATTATGTAAGTGGTCAAATATTAATAGATCCGGCATATGAAAGAACTATTAGAATAGGTGGAGCTACAGTAGCGTATACGGGTGGTGAAGATACTAGGCATTTTATTGGATATATGAAAAACTTTAAAATAACTGATGCAGTTACTGGAGAAGTATTAAGATATTTTGTTCCTTGTAAATTAAATGAATCAGGGGAAATAGGTTATTTTGATGTTATAAATGATGTTTTTTATAATAATGCAGGTACAGGAGTATTTTTAGAACCTTAGTTATTGTATATTTTTAATTATGTATATAGTGAGGTACTTGAATAATTATTGAATAAGTGATATTATTATAATAATCGAGAGGAGAATTTATGAAAAATATTTTAAAAGTTAGTTTACTAACAACAATGTTATTTATTACATTTTTATTTGGTGCTATTAGTGTTAGTGCTTTAGATGTATATTTTGTTGAACATGTAGATACTGTAGGACAAGAGGGAGGAGTAATAACTGAATTTGATTTTGGTACTGTTGTGTATCATGATGATCAAAGAGAATCGTTTAGAATAAAAAATGCAACTACTTCAGAAGTTACTATTACTGATATGAAATTTACAGATTCATCGATGTTTGAACTTTATGATACACCAGCTTCTAAAATTGCAGGAAACGATTCTATAAAAATTACGATTATAAGTAAAGAAGAGTTAGACGCTTCAACTACAGTTTATGAAGATACTTTAACATTTAAAGCTAATGGGGAAGATGTTAGTTTTCCAGTGAAAATTATGGTTGAACCATATCCGTTATCAAAACCTAAAGTAGTAAGAGATTATGGATATAATGGTTATAGTCAAACATTTTTTATCGAAGGATATCTTTCTGCTGATATGACTTATACTGGACCTAAAGAAGGGACAGAAATGGGTGATTATAATATTGTAATTGGATTTAATAAGGTACCTGGTAATTATGTGTGGAAAGATGGGACAACTGATGATGTATCATTAACTGTTAAAATCGTTAAAGGTTATGCACCAGATCCTTCTTATGAAAGAAATGCAGGAATAGGTGAGAAGTTATCATCTATAGAACTACCAACTGGGTGGACTTGGGATGATCCTGATACTCTTATTTTAGAAGATCGAAACGATTATCCTGCTTCATATGTAGACTCAACTGGTTATTATAATAATGAGTCTGCTAGAGGGCTTGCTGTTTATGGAATTAAGCAACATACAGTTACTTTACCAACTAATTCTAATGTTATTACTAATCCTTCAGAAAGTTTTAAAATGCTTGATAGTCAAAGTGAAACTGTATCTTTGGTAGCAGAAGATGGATATTTATTCACCTCTATTAAAGTAAATGGTGTTGAAATGATTTCAAGTAAATTAGATTCATATGATTATGCAATAAGATATATTCATGAAAATGTAGTTATTGAGGCTATAACAGAACGTATTGTTTTTAATTCTATAGGTGATGAAATATTAAAATTTGTAACAGGGACTGAAGACAGTTTATCATTTGAATTTGATTATGATTTTACTAAATTTGGTGTTGCTAATATTAGATTAAATGGAAATGATGTTTCTAAAGAAAATATTGAAAAGTATTTTAAATTTAGTAATGGTAGCGTTATTATGGAAGTATCAAGTGAATACTTAAATACTTTAGAACCAGGAACATATGATGTTGAAATTGATGCAACAAGTGGAGAATTATTTAAAACTTCATTCTTAGTTGAACAAGGTGAAGTTACTATTAATCCTGAAACTGGCGATAATGTTGTAATATATATTATTATGGCAGGAATAGCACTTGCAGGAATTACAGGTTCTATACTATATAAGAAAAAATTTAATAATTAAAGATTCACCATTTATTGGTTTTTTTTTATTATTTGATATTGTGTTATAATTGTTTAAATGAGGTGTTTATATGAATAATTTATCTAATATAATTAAAATGATTGACCTACTTAGTACTGGTAAAAAATATACAGTAAAAGAGTTATCTGTTTTATTGGGTGTTAGTGAAAGAATGGTTAGGTACTATAAAGAAAAATTAAATGATGTTGGTATATATATTGATTCATATTTAGGAAGTGATGGTGGTTATGTTTTATACAAAAAAATTAATTATTATAATCAACTAAATAAATATGATATTAGATTATTAAAAGAATTAGATCTTGAATTAGATAAAAGTGGTAAATCTAATAGAGGTTTAAAAATTATAATTGAAAAACTTGATTTAATAGATATAATAAGTGATAATGATAATATTTATGACGTTATAATAAATGATAGTGATAAAAATAGTATTGTTAATCAAATTGAAGATGCAATAAGTAAAAATATTAAATTAAAAATAATATATGAAAATATTGAAGGGATAAATAGACAAAGAGTAGTTAAACCATATCAAATATTTAAACATGATAATAGATTATATGTTGTTTGTTTTTGTGAATATAAACAGGATTTTAGGCATTTTGAAATAAGTAGAATTAAAATAATTAAATAGACAATATATTTCCTATATAGATGTTATAATGAAAACAAGGAAGTGGTTATATGGATATTAAAATAAAAGCAAAAGAATTTGCAATTAAGGCTCATCATGGTCAAGTTAGAAAATCAGATAAGGAAAAACCTATGATAATGCATCCAATCAATGTTGCTTGTATTTTAGAAAAATTTGGTTTTGATGAAAATGTTATTGCAGCAGGGTATTTACACGATGTTGTTGAAGATACAAAATATACAATAGAAGATATAAAAAAAGAGTTTGGTGAAGATGTAGCATCTTTAGTATATGGAGCTAGTGAACCTGATAAAACAAAATCATGGGAAGATAGAAAATTACATACTATAAATGAATCTTCTAAGCTAGATTTAAGACATAAAGCGATAGTAGTAGCTGATAAAATAAATAATCTAGAAGATCTAGAATTATTAATAAATAGTGATGAAAATTTTACTTTTGATAATTTTAATAGAGGTTATGAACAACAAAAATGGTATTATACAACACTTTGTAATGAGATTTGTAAAAATGAAAGTCATGAAATATTTGATAGATTAAAAGATGTTGTAGATAGAGTTTTTAATGATAAAAAAGATATTGCTTTAAAATATTTAGATGAAGATAATTATAACAAATTACTTTATATTAATTGTAAAAAATATCAAATCAAGAATATGTTGAATTGTTTAGATAATAAACCTTATGTAATTGAATTTACAGGTACACCTAGAACTGGTAAAACATCTATTATTAATAATATTGAAGATTTTTTAAAAAAAGCAGGTTTTAAAGTAAAGGTATTAGAAGAATTTACAACTTCTTTATTTTATAAAAATAATATTAAACCCAAACTTTTAAATGAATATAAAAATGTTGTTAATACAGAAATACCTAAATATGTTAATATTCAACTTGATGAGGCTATTAATAATGGTTATGACATTATACTAATTGATAGATCATTATTTGATAGATGTATTTGGATTGATAGATTAAGTTTAAAAGGTGGTATTAGTGAATTGGAAGTAAGTGATTATTATGATAAGTATATCCCAATGATTAAAGAAAAAATTGATTTAGTTATTGCTACTTATTGTGATTCTTTAATTTCTTTAAAAAGAGATTATATAGCTAATTTAACTTTAGAAAAAAGAGGTTTTTTAAATGAAAATAATGTTGATGAGTATAATAATTCTTTAAAAAATACTATTAATTTATTTAAAAATAATGATTATGAAGTAAATTTATTTGATACTAATTGTGTTAGTATGAAAGATACTGAATATGGTATAATTAGATCTATTTTAAATAATATGGAAGTTTTAATTAAAAATAAATTGAAGAAAAAGTATAAAATATAATACTTTTTTTATTTAAAAAGATATTTATATGAGAAAAAAATAGCTTTACATGATTATTATATAAAAAGATGTTTGGTTCTAGAATATTGATATAATATGTGTTAGAATTAAATTATGATGTTTTTAGAATGAATAGTTACTATAGGAGGGACAATGAAAATATTAATATATGGTGATTCGAACACCTGGGGCGATAATTTTTATACTAAGGAAAGAATAGAAGATGATAAGCAATGGCCTAATATGCTTCAAAAAAAATTGGATTGTATTGTGTATCAGGAAGGATTACCAGGGAGAATAGCTGGTGATTATGAGGTGAAAAAATATAAGAATGGTAAAGATAGTTTTATATCGACATTTAAAACTAAGGCACCACTGGACATAGTTATAATATCTTTAGGTACTAATGATCTACAAATTAAATATAATAGAACTTTAGAAGAATTATATGATGATTTAATGTGGTATAAAAATGAAATAGGTAATATATCCAATGATGAAGATGATTGTAAGAAGTTATTGAATAATAAGTTACCTAAGTTATTTTATATTTTACATGTAAACTTTGATTATGAGGGTGAGGCGAAAATTATTTTTGATAATTCTAGGGAGAGTATTAGAAAAAAATTACAATTGAAAATGAAAGATGAAAATGTAATAATTTTAGAAAATGCTAATTTATTTGATGATGGAATTCATTTAAGTTATTTAGGACATCAACAAATGTTTGAAACTGTATATGAGGTGATTTACAATGATAGATTTAAAAGAAATAAGACTTCATAGTATTGAAAAAATAATTGGAAAAGAAAATATAGATATGAGTAAACCAAATATTTTTGTAGCTAATCATTCTTGTTTAATGGATATTTTTTATGTTAAAGCTACATTAGAAGAAGAAAATCTTATTACAGCTATAAGTTCTAGACTGATGTATAAAAATGAAGTAGAAAGAAAAAGGTTAATACATGAATTATTAAATCCTATGCCGATAGAAGTACATGCTGGAAAAGAATATTCTAAGTTTTGTTTAGAACAGTTAACAGAAATAATAAAAGATAATTTAAGTATAAATATTTTTTCTGAGGGAGCATATTTACCTCAAAATAATCAAATTTATAAACCGAGAACAGGTGTATCAAGAATACTTTATGAGGCGATGAAATTAGGTATTGATGTTAATCTTATCCCAATAGCTTTAAATATAGTATCTGATAATTTAGATTTAGATAATTATAGTAATTTAGATGACAAAGTTGAAATTACTTTTTTAGAACCAGTTGATTATTTAGAATCATTATCTAAATTTCATGATTCCTTGGATAAGAAATTTCTTCATCAGCCATTAGATGAATGTTATAAGAAAATTGCTTTTGAACTTAATAAAGAATTTATTGATCATTATATAGAGTTATATGAAAGAAAAGAAATTATATGGCACGATGGAACAACAAAAGAAATATCTTCTATTAAAAATGATGAGTCATTAAATGATTTTAAAACAGCTGTTAATGAACATAGGAAAACATTAGTTAGAAAAATAAATGGAATTTGTAATTAAAAAAATATATTTGAAATGTTTAATGAAAATGGTGATGTAAATGAATGTAATAAAAAAAATAACAGATGAAGAGTTTGGTTTAAGTAATTTAGAAATGAAAAATCCTCGAATTAGAATAGGGGCTCGAGGAATAGTTATAAGAGAAAATGGTGAAATAGCAGTTTTTAATAAAAAAAATAAAAATGAGTATAAGCTACCCGGTGGTGGAGTTGATGAAGGTGAAGAACCTGAGTTAGCTTTTGTGAGAGAAGTTTTAGAAGAAACAGGTATGAATATAAAAATTATTGATTTTTTAGGAACTGTTGAAGAATATAAATCTCATGATAATTTTAAACAAGTTTCATATGTTTATGTTGGTGAAGTAATTGGTGGAACGGGAGTATTAAATTTAACTCAAAAAGAAAAAGATGAAGGTGGTCAATTAGTATGGATGACACCTAGAAAAGCTTATTTAAATATATCGAATTGTATTAATGATATTGTTGAAAGTAAGTATGAAAATATTTACCACAGTAAGTTTATTGTTACTAGAGATAAATATATATTAGAAGAATATATGAATGCATCAGACAAGGTATTATAGATTAGTTTTAATATGAATTAAAAAAATCATTGTATAAATCAAATTATAGATGTATAATAAGCATAGGAGGAATATTATGAATAAATTTTTAAAAACTAGTTTACTTGTAACTACAATATTTTTGTTTATGTTAATTGGTAGTGATAAAGTAAATGCAGCATCTTTATTTTTTGAAGATGAAACAGGTGTAAATAAAATTACAGAATTAGATATGGGTGATATACTATATGATACATCAGCTTCTACAACGATTTATATTGTCAATGAAACACCAAACAATGTGGAAATTAGTAATCTTCAGTTAGCGAATATGGATAAGTATGAAATAGTAGGAACACCTGCTACAACTATACCAGCACATAGTGAGATTACAATTCAAATAAGAAGTATAGCAGGAGTGAGTGTCTCATCAACACCTTTTGAAACTACTTTATCATTTACTGCAAATGATGGCATTAGTGGGAATGAAATTGTAGAACTTCCAATTACTGGAATGATTGTACCAGTAAAACTTTCTAAAGTAACAGTAGCTGGAACTTACACATATACAACAAATTCTGGTGGTGCCGCACTTTCCCAAACTTTTAATTTTACAGGATATGATAATGCATTAATGAGTATGAGTGGTGATACAAGTGGTACTGATGCAGGAGATTATACTACTATAATTTCACTGGTTGATACAATAAATTATACATGGGATGATGGGACAACAGAACCTTTACAATTAAATGTTAATATAGCTAAGTCAGATGGAGAACCAAGTTTACCGGATAATTATAATAATGCTAAAATAGGAGATAAAGTATCAACTATTCATTTAATGGAGGATTGGGTATGGACTAATCCAAATGAGACAATTAAAGAGGGGAGTCATCGATATTCAATTACCTATGTGGGTGGTAATTATAATGGAACTTTTGTTAGAGAAAACAAAACACCTATAATTGGAGTTAAGGCTCATAAAATAAATCTAGACGAAGATTCAAATGTCTCATTTGATCAAACAAGTGGATATGAGGTATTAGATGGAC
>CAYJJY010000043.1:1026-11835 GCA_964370615.1 uncultured Muribaculaceae bacterium | reverse complement strand
ACAGTTCATTATCAACTACACAAATTTATACTAATATATCAAATAAATCATTAAAGGAAGCATATAGTAAATTCCATCCACATGGCTAAATAATGAGTAAAACCAACGAATTTGTAGCGAAAATACACAAAATGACAAAAAAAGTGGGAAATAATTTGACAACACTAATTTTATGTGGTAGTATATACGCATTCGAACGAAAAAAGGGGGAAATCGAATGAAAATAGTTTTTGATACAGACGGAACAGTAACAGATTTTAACAGCTTTATTAGAAAGGAAGCAATTCCATATTTTGAAAAAAATTATAATATGAAAGTAATTTATGAAGATAAATTAGAAGTTGAAGATATTATGGATATGGAAAATTTCTTCATGAAAGAAAAAAATGTAACAAAAGAGGAAGCCAAGAAACTTACGAAAAAGTGTTTAGATAAGTTTTGGATAAGCCACAGGTTTGTAAAATTTTCTTTATTAGATAGATTCAGACCAGGTGTGAAAAAATATATTAACCAAGCTATTAAAGATGGTCATGAAATAAAAATTGTCACATCTAGAGCTAAAACTTCTAAAAAGGATTTTATAGGTTTAATTGCAAGAAATTTTACTATTTTACAATATAAATTTAATGGAGTTAAAGTATCTGCAAAAGATTTTACTTTTTGTAAAGATGATGCAGAAAAGATAGAAAAAATCAAAAATATTAATCCAGAAATTGCATTTGATGATAAAGAATTTATGATTAATGGTTTGAATGATATAGGTGTTAAAACAATAACTGTAAAAGGGAATCATAATAATTGTATAAAAGAAACTGAAAATAATAAAGTCATCGATAGTTTTGATACTACAATAATAAATAGTAAGCTTGAGAAGTTAATAGGTAGCAGAAAGTTACAATATTTAAATAGAACTGCTATTGCAAAAAGATTTTTTGATAAAAAATTGAAATTAATAAAACCTGCAGTTGATTCTTTATTTAAACCAATCGTTTTAAATGAAAATAACTTGATAAATACTACTGATGAAGGAATTTTGATAGCTCCAAATCACGTGAAAACTGTTGATCCTTTTGTATTGAACAGTGCTATAAATTATAGAATACATTGGGTAGCTTTAAAAAGATTTTTTTCAGCAACGGATAGTATTTTTAATAACAATAAAAATAACAAGTTGTGTAGTATTACTTCAAATGTGTTAAAAAAAATGGAATGTATACCTATTGAAAGAAAATGTGATAACCCGAACGCAAATAATACTGAAAGTTTAAAAGATATAGTGGGATTTTTAAATATTAATTCAGCTGTTGCGATTTTTCCGGAGGGTACAACTAGAAAAGAAGCGGGAAAAGATTTTGGTGAGTTTGATTCAACATTTTTGAAAATTGCAAAAAAAACTGACAGTTGGGTCCAACCTGTGAATACTTATTGGATTAAAGATGATAAAGTAAAATCTAAAGTCATAATTAATTTCGGTAAAGCGTTTAAAATAGATAATTTGTCTATCAATGAGGCTTATCTTAAATATTTAAGTATTCAACAACAACTTCTAAATGAAAATAAAATAAAGTATGAAGAACTAAAAAATAAGTCAAAGACTTTACAAAAATAATTGAATTAGTGTATAATTAAAATATGGTTCACCATATTTTTTTTGGAGGTTAGTTATGCATATTAGTATTCCTTTATTATTTATAAGTCTTTTCTATAGTTTATTGATTTTTTCTCTTTTTTTAGAAAAAAAGAAAAAGAAAACTATTGAAAATAAAATCTTTTTTTTCTTACTACTAAATACAATTATCTTAATTATTTTAGATTTGTTAGGAATTTTTTCGCATTTAACAATGCCTGAAGATAGTATTTTTCGGTGGTTAATAGTAAAATTATATCTATCTAATTTAATGATATTTACATATCTTTTAACATTGTATATATTGATAGTAGGTAAAAAAGTAGAAACACATACAGAAGAAAGTATGTTTAATGATACTAGAATAAAACTTCTTTCAATAATTTATGTTGTTATTTTAATAACTAATTTTATTTTGCCATTTGAATATTTTAATGAAAGTAATGCCATATATATCACTGGTCTAAATACAATTTTTGTCTATACAATAGCTGTTATATGTATGGTATCGTGGTTTCTATACATAGTTATTGGAAGAAAGAAAATAAAAAATAATAAAGTTTTGCCCATAATGGCATTTATAATTTTTAGTATTCCTGTGATGTATATTCAAATGAATAATCCAGAATTGTTATTAATAACGACATTAATAACATTTGTAATTGTGTTTATGTACCATACCATAGAAAATCCTGATTTGAAGTTAATTGACGAATTAAATATATCTAAAGATCAGGCTGAAAAAGCTAATCGTGCTAAATCAGACTTCTTATCTAGTATGTCACATGAAATCAGAACTCCTTTAAACGCTGTTGTTGGATTTTCTGAGTGTATTAGAGCTGCTGAAACACTAGAAGAAGCAAAAGAAGATGCTTTAGATGTAATTAGTGCATCTAATACATTATTAGAAATAGTAAATGGGATATTAGATATATCTAAAATTGAAGCTGGAAAATTAGATTTGATTGAAAAAGATTATGATTTTAAAACAGTATTAGATGATGTTGTGAAACTTTCAAATGTTAGAATAGGTGAGAAACCTATTGAATTAAAAGTAAAAATAGCTGATGATGTACCTGAAGTATTATATGGAGATCATATGAATGTTAAAAAGATAATTATAAATCTTTTAACTAATGCTGTTAAATATACTGATGAAGGTTTTATATTCTTTAATGTAATGGCTGTAAAAAAAGAGAATGTTTGTCGTTTAATTGTTTCAGTTAAAGATACAGGAAGAGGAATTAGTAAAGAACAAGTTGATAAACTATTTACTAAATTCCAACGTTTAGATGAAGATAAAAATACTACTATTGAAGGTACAGGTTTAGGTCTAGCTATTACTAAACAATTAATAGAAATGATGAATGGAACAATATCTGTAAAAAGTACTTATGGTGAGGGTTCAGAATTTATTATGGCTATTGACCAAAAATATAGTGATATGAAAACTATTGAAAAACCTAAAGAAACAATTCAAGTAGCTGATTTACAAGGTAAAAAAGTATTGATAGTAGACGATAATATAATTAATATTAAAGTAGCTAAAAAAATACTTAGTCAATTTAATTTAAATATTGATTCTTGTTTAAGTGGTGAGGAATGTATTGAAAAATTAAAAACAAATACTTTTGATTTGATTTTAATGGATGATATGATGCCTAAAATGAGAGGAACTGAAGTTTTAAAAATATTACAAGAAGATAAAGATTTCAAAACTCCGGTAGTAGCTTTAACAGCTAATGCTTTAAGTGGAATGAAAGAATTTTATTTAAGTGCCGGGTTTATCTCTTATTTAGCTAAGCCTATAGATAAAATAGAATTAGAACAAGTTTTAACATCTTTTATTAAAAGTGATAAAAACGTTGTAAATAACTATAATATTACTATTAATAATAATTTTGGTGATGTTGTTATTATAAATGATGAACCTTTAAAAGCATTAATTGTTGATGATAATAAAATTAATTTAGCAATTGCTTCAAGATTTTTAAAAATGTATGATGCTGATGTTGAAACAGTAACAAGTGGGTTTGATTGTATTGATAAGTTAAAAGAAAATACATATGATTTAATTTTTATGGATGTTATGATGCCAGGAATGTCAGGTGTTGAAACATTAAATAAATTAAAAGAAGAAAATATTGAAATACCAATAGTATGCCTAACTGCTGATGCTTTAGACGGTTCTAAAGAAAAATATTTAAGTGAAGGATTTGATTACTACATATCAAAACCAATTTCTAAGGAAATAATTGGTAATGTTTTAAAATTCTTCCATTTTATTGATTAAAGATTACAAAATTGTAATCTTTTTTAATATACTTAAATAGGTGATTATATGGCTATAATATTAACAATAATAGCAGGTTTTTCGACATTTTTAGGAAGTTTAATTATATTTATTAAAAAACAAAATAATAAAATTTTAACTATAGCTTTATCTTTTTCAGCTACTATTATGATCGGAATATCTTTACTAGATTTAATATATGAAAATCATATTAATATAGATAAAGAAAAAGTAGATATTGATGGATCGCTATGTACAGCTGAAGATAAATTATTGTGGATGTTTATGTTAGTAAAGCTGAAATTAATGATTTAATTATTATTAAACAGGCTGGTACATATTGTTTTAGTGCAGCATGGTTAGAATTTCTTTCACACGATTATCCACTAGAATTATTTTATCATTGATAATTTTGAAATTTTGTAAATATTAGTTATTTGATGTATAATACATAAGAAGGATGTGATTTTATGCCGCATTATAATGCTTATGATAGTTTTAAGACTAAGAAAAGTAAAGAAAAAAAACAACGTGCTAAAGATAAATCTATGGGTAAGAAACAAGAATATAGTAATAGTTTTATTGTTGAAAATAGTAATGATTTTGGAATTGTAATAGATGTTAAATATAATGAAGCATCGGTATTATATAATGATGAAATTATATCTGTATCGTTAAGAAAAGATATTAATGAACCGCTTAATAAAATTATATTTCCAGGAGATAAAGTAATAATAGATGCAAGTAATGTTATTCAAAATTTATTGAAGAGGTCATCAATGCTATCTAGAATAAAAAAAGATAGAACTAGAATTGATGATTTGGGAATAACTTTAAACATTGCTGCTAATATTAATTTAGCTGTAATTGTTGTTTCGGCTAAGGAACCGCCATTACACCCAAAATTTATTGATAGGTACTTAATGATATTACAAAATAACAATATTGATGCCTTAATATGTTTAAATAAATGTGATTTAAAAACAGAAGAGGAAGATCATATATTAGATATTTACAGGTCATTGGGTATTTCTGTAGTTGAGACCTCAACATATACCAATATAGGTATAGAGGAATTAGGTAGTTTTTTAATAGGAAAACAATCGATTTTTGTAGGAAATAGTGGAGTAGGAAAATCATCTTTAACAAATGCTCTTATGGAGAAAAATGAAATTGCTACTAAAACCGTTGGTGAAAAATCAAAAAGAGGAAGACATACTACTACAACTTCGAAATATTATGTATGGAATGAAAATTCTTCTATAATTGATACTCCTGGTATCAGGAGTTTAGATGTATCTACCTTTAAGCCAGAAGAAATAGAAAATTACTTTCCTGAATTTGAAAATTGGAGTTATAAATGTAAATACAAAGATTGTTTACATTTTAATGAACCAGACGATTCATGTATGGTAAAAAAAGGGGTTGAAGTGGGTACTATTAATATTAACAGATATGAGAGTTATTGCAGAATCCTTCAAAGTATAGGTGTAGAAAAAAATACTTAGAAGAAAATGATTTTAATTATAAAAAAAATAAAAAAGATTTTTGGTGAAAATAATCTAAACTAGGAATATTGAATTTATATTAAAAATATAAAAGGAAATAATAATACTTGTTAGTAATTAAGTAGATAATGAGAAAAACCTAAAACAGCTGTAAAAGATGAAGTGTTAGAAGAAGTAGGTTGTAAGATTGAAATACCAATAGTATGCCTAACTGCTGATGCTTTAGACGGTTCTAAAGAAAAATATTTAAGTGAAGGATTTGATTACTACATATCAAAACCAATTTCTAAGGAAATAATTGGTAATGTTTTAAAATTCTTCCATTTTATTGATTAAAGATTACAAAATTGTAATCTTTTTTAATATACTTAAATAGGTGATTATATGGCTATAATATTAACAATAATAGCAGGTTTTTCGACATTTTTAGGAAGTTTAATTATATTTATTAAAAAACAAAATAATAAAATTTTAACTATAGCTTTATCTTTTTCAGCTACTATTATGATTGGAATATCTTTACTAGATTTAATACCGGAAGCTTCGCATTTATTAAGTATAAATAATTTTTTAAAAATAATGTATATTTTAATAGCTATAAATATAGGAATTATTGTAGGCTTGATATTTAATAAAAAAATAAATACCAATAATAAATTATATAAAGTAGGAATTATTTCTTTATTAGGCGTAATATTACATAATATTCCCGAAGGAATAGCGACTTATATGGCTGTTATAACAGATTTTGAATTAGGTATAACCCTAACAACATTAATTTCACTTCATAATATCCCTGAAGGAATAGCGATAGCTATGCCAATATATTATGCAACAAAAAATAAAAGTAAAGTCTTTTTATATACTATAATTGCTTCACTGGCAGAACCTTTAGGCGCTCTAATAACTCATTTTATATTAAAGGATTACATAAACAATTTAATATTAGGTTTATTATTCGCATTTATAGCTGGTTTAATGCTTTATATAGCTGTTTTTGAACTAATACCAACTGTTTATGCTAAAAATAATAAAAAAGGCCTAATAACAGGTGTTTTACTGGGAATCTTTATATTAATAATAATTTAAAGATAATGTACTAAAAAAATCATAAAGTTTTTCTAAATTATGTTATAATTAAAACAGAATAGGAGAATATTATGAAAAAATTAACAGCAGTACTTTTAACACTAACACTATTAGTAACAGGATGTCAAACAACAAAAGATGATGAAATAAATATCGTTACAACTATCTATCCAACGTATAATTGGGTTTATGAAATAACAAAAAATAGTGATGTAAAACTAGAATTATTAGGCGATAATGGAATAGATGTTCATAGTTATCAAATGACAGCAGAGGATATGATTAAAATAAGTGAAGCCGATATTTTTATTTATGTTGGTGGACCATCTGATACATGGGTTTTGGATGCATTAAAAAATACTACAAATGAAAATATGATTGTAATTAATTTAATAGAAGTTTTAGGGGATAGAGTTTTAACAGAAGAAGTGATTGAAGGAATGGAACACGTTCATGAAGAGGAAGAAGATCATGAACATGAGAATGAAAACGAAGAACATAATCATGAAGAAGAACACAATCATGAGAATGAAGACGAAGATCATGCAGCTATTGATGAACATATTTGGTTATCTATTGAAAATGCTAAAATTATAAATGATTATATTACTGAAAAAATCATTGAGATAGATTCTCTAAATGAAACATTATATCAAGAAAATAATAATCAATATCAAACAGAGTTAAATACTTTAGAAGAAAAATATCAAAGTTTTTTTGAAGAAAATAATGAAATTTCTCTTTTGTTTGCTGATCGTTTTCCTTTTAGATATTTAGTCGAAGATTATGACCTAAATTACTACGCTGCATTCACAGGTTGTTCAACTGAAACTGAGGCTAGTTTCGAAACAGTAATCTATCTAGCAGATAAAATAGAAGAAGAAGAGATAAAAGTAGTATTTACATTAGAAAATAGAACTCATAAAATTCCAGAAACCATTATAACTGCATCAGGTGAGAATGATGTTACTATTCAAACTTTAAATTCAATGCAATCAATAAAAAGTGAAGATATTACAAATACATCTTACATCAAAATCATGGAAAGTAATTTAGAAGTTTTTAAATCTATAATTGGTGAATAACAATGGAACGTTTGAAGTGTAGAAATCTAACCATTGGTTATGAAAATAAAGTAGTAGTAGAAAATTTAAATTTTACAATAAATGAAGGTGATTTTTTAGTAGTTGTAGGAGAAAATGGAACTGGTAAGACAACTTTAATAAAAACAATTTTAAAGTTACAAAAAAAATTAGGTGGAACAATTGATTTTTCTAATCATAATTGTACGATAGGTTATTTACCTCAACAAAAGAATTCTAAAAATAACTTTCCTGCTTCAGTAGAAGAAATTGTTTTATCAGGTTGCCAAGCAAATAAAAAAATCAAATTATTTTATACTAAAAAAGATAAACAAAAAGTAAAGGATAATTTAAAAAAACTAGAAATAACTAAATTAGAGAAAAAGTATTTTAATGAACTGTCTGGTGGACAACAACAAAGAGTATTATTAGCTAGAGCTCTTTGTGCAGTTGATGATTTATTACTTTTAGATGAACCAACTTCTTCTTTAGATATTAAAGCTAGTGAAAGTTTATATAAAACAATTAAGAAGCTAAACCAAGAAGGTACTTCAATTATTTTGATATCTCATGATATTCATGAATCGTTAAAATATGCAAGTCACATTTTACATTTAGGAAATAAATATTTTTTTGGAACTAAAGAAGAATATTTAAAAAGTAATAAGTATAAGGCTTATAAATTAACGAAGGAGAGTGATTAATATGGTAGAAAAGCTAATTAACTATCTCCAGTACCCTTTTGTACAAAACGCTTTAATAGTAGCTGTTTTAATATCATTATGTGCTGCTTTACTAGGTGTGGTTTTAGTTTTAAAGAGATTTTCATTCATTGGTGATGGATTATCACATGTTGCTTTTGGGTCTTTAGCTATAGCAACTATTTTAAATGTTGTAGATGTCATGCCATTAACAATAGTATTAACTTCATTGGCTGCTATATTTATATTAAAAACAGGTCAAAATCCTAAAATAAATGGTGATGCAGCCATAGCAATGATTTCAACTTCATCTATAGCGATTGGATATTTACTTTTAAATATATTTCCAGTATCATCCAATTTAGCTGGTGATGTTTGTGTTACCTTATTTGGTTCAACAGCCATTTTAACACTTTCTAAAGCTGAGGTTTTTCTTTGTATAGTATTATCGATTGTAACTTTAGTAACTTTTATAGTTTTATACAATAAAATATTTGCTGTGACTTTTGATGAAGAATTTGCTAAAGCGGTCGGAACTAAAAGCAATATATATAATTTAATTATAGCGATAATAACTGCAGTTATTATAGTTTTAGCTATGAATTTAGTGGGTTCTTTATTAATATCAGCTCTAATAATCTTTCCAGCTTTATCATCGATGCAAATGTTTAAATCATTTAAAAGTGTTATTGTGTCATCAGCTATAATTGGAACTTCAGGATCATTTATAGGTGTAATTACAGCAATATTATTTGGAACACCAGTTGGTTCAACTATTGTTGCAATCAATATATTAATATTTATACTAACATATTTTATAAGCAAAATTAAAGGGATGAATTAATGAAAAAAATAAAAGCCATTATATTATAATAAGTGACGCTAGTGCTTGTTGTGAGGAAGATTTGGATTATAATATTTTTTTCTACCATATTAAGAATGCTTTTTATAGCGAATAAAAAAAAGATTAACAAAAACCGTTAATCTTTTTATTTTACTTACAATTATGATCAGTAGAATTACTATTTCTTGTATTACAAGATTTAGAATTACGATTCATATTTGAAGAATTCATATTAGAACTACGAGTATTCATTTTTTTCACTTTTCATCACCCAATCATATTATAACCATTAAAAATATTAATATACATAACATTTCACACTTGAAAACAAACATTTCACGCAAATAAATAATATATAAAGTCTTAGTGTGTTAATATTACAATGGTGAAGTATATGAAAAACATATTGAAAGAAAATAGATATATAAATTTAAAAAGTTTAGATGAAAATGAAAATAAAGATTTAATTAAAATTCATAATAAAAAATTTATTAAACAAAAATTAAAAGAATTAGATGATTATTTTAATCATATTTATGATGATATTAATAAAGAGGTTATATTAGACCAAGAGCAAAGAATAGCTATTTTAACAGATGAAGATTATAACTTAATCATAGCTGGTGCTGGAAGTGGTAAGACAACTACTATGATTGGAAAAATAAAATATTTAATTGAAAAATGTAACGTTGATAGTAAGGAAATATTGGCTATATCATTTGCTAAGAAAAACGTAGCAGAATTAGATGATAAATTAAATAATTTATTAAATTTAAATGTCGATGTGACAACATTTCATAAATTAGGACTGACAATAATTAATGAAAATAGTGAAATTAAAAAAAATATCATAACAGATAGTAAAAAATATCAAATATTTAATAATTATTTCAAAGAATATTTATATGATGATAAAGAAGCTTTGCATGAAATGGTTGAGTTTTTGAATTATTATTTTGATTTAGGTAGTGATATGGAGAATTTCAGTACTATATCTGATTACTTTAATCATGTAAATACTAATTTTAAAGATAGTATGAAAAACAACTTTGAAAAATATAACAGTAACGTTATTGAAAAAAGAAGCAATTATAAAAGAACCATCAACAATGAATATACAAGAAGTAATGAAGAGTTAAAAATAGCTAATTTTTTGTTTTTAAATAATATTGAATATGAATATGAAAAAAGATATTTATATAGTTCTAAAAATGAACGTGTATATACTCCTGATTTCACTATAAAACAAGGAGAAAATGAGATATACTTAGAACATTTTGGAATTAGTGAGAATGGAACTAGTAATTACTATACAGCAAATGACTTAAATAAATATACAGATACTATTAAATTAAAACAAAATATTCATAAATTAAATGCTACTAAGTTATTAATGACGTTTTCTAAATATAATGATGGTAAACCACTGTTAGATCATTTAAAAGTAATATTAAAAAAAGAAGGATTTGTTTTGAAACCAAAAACTGACGAAGAAATATTTGATGTTTTAAGAACTACTGATAATAATAATTATTTTTATTTATATATTGTTAAGGCAACAGAATTTATATCTAAAATGAAGTTAAATAAAATTAAAATAAACGATTTAAATAAATATATTCAAGATTGCCCTAAAAGAACCGCTAATTTCATCAAAACAATTAT
>CAYJJY010000043.1:0-1016 GCA_964370615.1 uncultured Muribaculaceae bacterium | reverse complement strand
ATTATTCCGCTATACAACTACTATCAAGATGTATTAGAAGGTGAGAATAGTATCGATTTTGAGGATATGATTGTAAATGCTACTGATATAATCAAATTTAAAAATTTTAATTTTCCTAAAAAATATAAATACTTAATAATCGATGAATATCAAGATATATCAAAACAAAGATTTGAACTTATTAAAAATTTAGTAACATATTTTTCATCAAAAGTAGTGGCAGTAGGGGATGACTGGCAATCAATTTTTGGTTTTGCTGGAAGTGATGTTTCGTTATTTACTGATTTTCAAAATATCTTGGGATATGGTGAAATCTTAAAAATAACTAATACATATAGAAACTGTCAAGAATTAATTGATGTAGCAGGGGAGTTTGTTTCTAAAGATAATAATAATATCAAGAAATTTTTGAAATCTAATAAACATATTAATAAACCGGTTGTTATATATTCTTATGAAAATAATGTTATAAATAGAGCTCAAGCTGTTTTAATAGCTATAAAGGATATTTATGAGCAAAATAAAAAAAGTTCTATTTTATTAATTGGAAGATATAATTATGATAGTTATTTTTTAATTAAAAGTGGTTTATTTAAGCAATATCAAGGTTATATAGTTCCAACTGAATATGAGTATTTAAAACTTGAATTTACAACTGCTCATGCTTCTAAAGGATTGGAATATGATAATGTTATTATAATAAACGCTATTGATAGTACTTATGGTTTTCCTTCTAAAGTAAAAGATGATCCGTTATTTGAAATGTTTCACGAAAAAGAAAATTATGCTTATGCTGAGGAAAGACGTTTATTTTATGTAGCATTAACTAGAACAAAAAATAAAGTATATATCATCACACCAAATGATAAACCATCACCATTTGTTTTAGAAATAAAAAACAACTTAAATGTTGAGTTTAAGGATGATGTGATTGAACAATATGAAAAATTAAAAGAATTATATATGTGTCCAATATGTAAAAATCAATTAATTAAAACACAATTTAAACCATTAAA